>JBDROR010000064.1:0-2456 GCA_043809805.1 bacterium | reverse complement strand
ATCTCCTCAGCCTTACTAAAACCCACATCAAACTCTTTTTGTATCGCCCTTGTAAAGTGATTGCCGCCCACCGAAATCTCGCGGACAAAATAAGGGCATGTATTCCCCATCAAATTTATATTAGCCATCTCCCCGCCAACATTTAAAAAACATAAAATTTCATTTTCTTTTATCCCTGAACTTGCCTCGTAGGAATTGGCAATTGCAAATGAATCTAAATCAACTAAAACCGCTTTTAAACTTAACTGGGATAAAATGTCTATATAACTTTTAATTTTATCCTTCTTTGCCGCGATTAATAATACGTTCATTTGTTTCGATTTTTCATTCATTTCATCAGGAATAATCACAAAATCCAAAACAACCTCATCTATTGAGAAAGGGATATGCTGTTCCGCTTCCCAATGAATTGAATCCCTTAGTTCCTCTTCCGTCATTAAAGGCATTTTTATCTTTTTTACAATGACTGAACGTCCTGAAAGGCCTACCTTTACTTCCTTTATTTTAACATTACCTTCAGTAACAACCTTTCTAACAGCATCGACAACAGAATTAGCATCAACAATAACCCCGTCCGACACCGCCTCTGAAGGAAATGGAGCAGTCCCAAAACCAATCAATTCAACCTCATTTTTCTTTTTCAAGAGCTGAACCATTTTGACCGCATTCGTACCGATATCCAAACCAACACTAATATCTTTTTTGCCAAACATTGTTACTCCCAAATTCGTATCTCGTCGTTCGTATTTCGTCCCGTAGGGGCAGGTCCCTGTGCCTGCCCTCTTTCATTTGGGCGGCCACAGGGAGCCACCCCCTACAGTTTATCGGAAAACGAACAAACAAACTGAAGAATCTATCCTATCCACCACCTTAAAATTCCTTCTCCCCAAAACATCGCGACAACTGAAGCTATCGCTAAATACGGCCCAAAAGGAATCGCATCTTTCCTTTTTTTAATTTTAAAAACAAGAAGAGTTATCCCGACAAAACCTCCTATAATAAACGACAACAAAACCGTCAAAAACATCTTCTCCAATCCTAAAAACACTCCAATCAGCCCCGCTAACTTAATATCGCCTATCCCCATACCTCCTCTGCTCGCGAAAACAATGAATCCAAAAACCCCAAGGCCTAAAATCATTCCTAACGACGCGTCAAAAAAATTTGCAAAATTTTTATCAATAAAAGCAAATACAAGTTTTAGAACTAACCCTATTATTATTCCGGGAATTGTTATTATATCGGGAATTATTGTCGTTTTCAAATCAATAAAACCAATAACTAAAAGCATCGACGTAAAAAACATATAAACAAAAAACTCTCTCGAAAAACCCAGCTCGTTGAACATATGCAAAAAAATGACACCCGTTAAAAGCTCGATTATCGGATATTGCCATGAAATTTTTTTAGCGCAATACCGGCATTTTCACTGTAATAGTAAAAAACTTACAACCGGGATGTTATCATACCATTTTATTCTCTTTTTGCACTTTGGACAATGAGAACCCGGCAAAATTACGGATTCATCCCGTATCAAACGGCTGATACAAACATTTAAGAAACTGCCGACACACAATCCAAAAATAAATATTATTAATGACATAATACCCTTAAAAAAATAACGGCGGCCTTTTTTCGACCGCCGTTACTTTTTAGCTTCACGTTACACATAACATATTACAAACCAGCACCCAAAGCCTCAGGACCTGTCTTCGTACCATTTTGCGTTAAACTATAACAATGGGTTGAATCTCTGCCGATAGCCCAGATTATATACGCAGAACCACCTGCATTTGTAATCGTCCCGCTGGAAGGAGCAACTATACTCCCGGTCGTCCCATCGGTTTTAACATTCGACGGCCAGTCATCTCCTAACGCGGTAGATAAACCCGCAACAGTAGCTACACTGCCCGTCGGATAAGTACCATTATCAGCCGCGTACATTTCCATCGATGTTTTTATCGCTTCAAGGGTAGAAAGCGCCGACGCGTCCTG
This sequence comes from bacterium, assembly GCA_043809805.1. Taxonomy (GTDB): domain Bacteria; phylum JACRDZ01; class JAQUKH01; order JAQUKH01; family JAQUKH01; genus JAQUKH01. The sequence continues at coordinate 461 of JBDROR010000064.1, read as the reverse complement.
CGCCTTACCTCTCGCGTTTAAGAAATTAGGGATGGCAACCGCTGCTAAAATACCTAAAATTGCTATAACGATCATAAGCTCAATCAATGTAAAACCCTTTTCACTCTTAAATACTTTTTTCATATTGATTCACCTCCTTTCATCTGTAAACCTCCGTAAACAAAACTCTAAACCCTAAATCCTAAACTCTAAACAAATCCAAAACCCAAAACTCAAAATAAGACGGTTCGCGTTTTAGGTTTATAGTTTTGAGTTTATTTAGGATTTCGAGTTTAGAGTTTAGGGTTTTGTCCATTATTTCGGGAAAAAAACCTTAAAACTTTAATTTATCCTACCAACTGCGACATCTTTATTATAGGCAAAAATAAAGCCACCACTACAACACCAATTACGGTTCCCAAAAATACCATTAAAAGCGGTTCAATCAAAGAAGTCAATCCCACAACCGCCGTGTCGACCTC
>JBDROR010000063.1:0-2531 GCA_043809805.1 bacterium | reverse complement strand
AAGGGCGTGCCGCCCGCTCTCCAGGCCTTCATGAACGTTAATAAATCCGGCAAATCTTCATGATGCGGAGGAACGAAGAAAGCATCTTTTAACCTGGATCCCCCGATCCAGTTTTGGCTTCTTCTTACTTCTCCCGGAAGTTTATGATGACCTCTTACACCTGAGAGCAAGCTCTTATGCGTCTCTTTGAGTAGCCTCATCGATAAAGGTAAATTATCAAGCTCATTGATAGCAAAATTCATTGCCTTAATATAATTTTGAACCTCAGACCAGTCATCACGTTTTTCAGGACTGATTTCATTCTCGGGTAAAACAACTTCATCAATATTAGTTCTTGTTCCTTCTATACGGCTAGACGTTGTAGCTTCTTTTGCCACATGCATTTTGATGAAAAAATCCACGTCAGGAACTAGCGTTGAGTAGGCATTAAGTTCCCCCAGATAACGCATAGCGTTTTCTAACAAAACAACAATTTGCCTATCCTCCCACTGATAATCAGTATTGACTAAGGAAGGCAAAAAACTTTTGTATTCATATTGTTGCTTATAGGTTCCAGCTTTAAACATACATCACCTCGGATTATTTTTAACAAATTTACGCCATTAATATTCAAGCCTAAATATACATACATGTTATCATTTAATCGCTCAAATGTCAATAAAAAAATTTTTATTGTTATTTAAATCGCCAAACATGACAATTTCACAAAAATGGCAATAAGAAAACCTCTTATTTTCACTTAAATCGTTAAATGATAATAAGAGAACCCGCTATTATCAATTTGGTTACATTCTTCATTATTATTTTAGATATACGATGAACCCAGATGATTTCATCTTCAACAGTATAAAAGATAAGATAGTTTTGAATAACATGGGGGGCACAAAGGGGACAGAGTTAGTGTATTAGTTTAGGAACGTTGATGAATATTAACACTTAATTTCGCGGCCTTCGCCAATCTTCCAAACGCCTTTTTCAAGAAAAGCTTCTATATACGCAAGCCTTTTGTAATAACTATTTGTAAGCGCTTTGCCGACTATTTCCTCCATGATTTTTGTGGCCCATTTTTCGTCAAACTCCTTAAACGCCTCGTATTTTTCCCGTCCCTCAAATTTTTTAAAATATTCCTTTATTGCATAAGTCCTATTTTTTTCAGAAACTGTAAAGCAACCTCTTCTGGCTTCTCACCCTTTTCATCAACCTGATAGTTCAATCCCGCCATTGTGACATCATCGATCTTTTCATTCAATTGATTTAGAATTCCGGCAATTTTAGGATGTTTGTCCAATATTTCTTTCTGGACAACCGGCGCAGCATAATACGACGGGAAAAAACTTTTATCATCTTCAAGCATAACCAGATTGAACGCCGGAATACGGCCATCAGTAGCAAATCCGCAAATTATATCAACCTCTTTTTCCCGCATAGCTATATACATCAATCCGGGATCCATTTCTCTTACTTTATTCTTAAATTCAAAATCATAATGTTTTATCAAGGCAGGATATCCATCAGGACGTTCCAGAAATTCGGAGGTAAAACCCGGAATAAGCGTATCTTTCAATTTTTTCAGATCAGTGATACTTTTTATCCCGTCTTTCTCTGCCTGATCACTCCGCATTGTAAGAGTATAAGTATTGTTAAATCCAAAAGGTTTAAGCCACACAAGATTAAACTTTTCCAGATACATTTTCTTAATTGTCTCATACGCCTTTTCAGGTTCAGCAATTACTTCCTTTTCCAGAATAGCGGTCAGGGCTGTGCCGGTATACTCGGCATAAATATCAATGTCTCCGCCCTTCAAAGCGTTATGGCAAATAAATGTACCTCCCAGATTAAATTTATGTTCTACCTGCACCTCGGCTTTAGCTTCCAGTAATATCGACATCATCTCACCCAGAAGAACCTGTTCCGTAAAATTCTTCGACCCGATTATAATTTTAGGCTTTTCATTTTTTGTGCATGAGGCAGTCACAAGGATCAGAATAACTGACAAAAACATACATAATTTTTTACTTAGCATAGTTCTTTTCTCCTTTATATTGAAGCTTTTAGGCCTTTTGGCGAAAGTAATTTTTCCATTTGCCCTAATAAAAAATCCAGAATAAGAGCCAACAGAGCCGCAGGAATTGCGCCTGCCAAGATCATATGCGCGTTTACCATAGATATACCGCGAAATATTAATTGACCTAATCCACCTGCGCCAATAAGAGCGCATAGGGTAGTTATACCAACATTAATAACGGTAGAAGTTCTTATCCCCGCCATAATAACCGGCAAGGCAAGCGGTAATTCTACCATATTGAGAAGCTCTACGTTTGTCATGCCCATCCCTCTCCCGGCTTCAATGAGAGCAGGTTCCACGCCTTCAATCCCTGTAAAAGTATTCCTTATGATCGGAAGAAGAGCATATAGAAAAAGAACTATTATAGCAGGCTTTGCCCCGATCCCGAACAATGGGATCATAAAACCCAGTAAGGCAAGACTGGGTATTGTTTGAATCACACTGACTATTCCCAAAACGACAGAAG
>JBDROR010000062.1:0-5046 GCA_043809805.1 bacterium | reverse complement strand
GCTTGAAAAGTTCAACATAAACAGGTGTGCGATGGTGAATCATCGGCCGCGCCATTTCTAAAGCGACATCCGTTGGAACTGCTGTCGGGCCTGGTGTTAACAGATAATTTTTTTTCATTTATAAATCCCCCTTTTAAAATCAGGTAATGTCAAAACTTAACCACAGAGAACACAGAAAAACCATTAAACAGTAATGAGTTAGAAGCGTTTTTACGCTTCCCACTCTGTGTACTCTAAATTATCAGTCTTTTTATACCATCTTTTAATCTCATTACATTGAAATTTATTAATAAACCAACTCTTTTACCCATTGCTTTTAAATAAGTCAAGACTTGTGCTTCATATATACTATTCATCATATCTACAGCTTTCAACTCCACAACAACTTCATTTTCTATTAGATAATCTATTCTATGATTTCCAACATCTCTCCCCTTATATTTCAGACTAATTGCTTTTTGCCTTTCATATACAACTTTTCTTAATGTAAACTCGTAAGCTAAAGCCTCTTCATAGACACTTTCTAATAATCCAGGACCTAATGTTGAATGAATTTCCATTGCACAAGATATTATTCGATTAGTTATATCTTTCAAAGGAAATTCTCTTTGAGAACACAGTGAAACTCTTAATTTTTCTCTGTGATCTCTGTGGTTCATCTTTTATCCCCTTTTTATATAACTTCTGACGCTACCTGCTGAATAATCTCATAATTCTCAATATTCATATCCCTATCGGCCTTAACGAATATGTCCCGGTTAAGCAATTTTTCCAAATACCTTATCTCTAAAATGGCCTCGCGAAGAATATAAACCGCCACATTATTATTAACTCTGACCAAAATCCTTTTTGTCAACTGGTCATATTTTTTGCGTTTTATTTCATTAAATATTTTACCGGCAATAACCGAAACCGGTTTAACAATACCTTCTCCATGACAGCAAGGGCAAACTTCTCCCAACAATTTTTCAAGGCTCGGCCTCGAACGTTTCCGCGTCATCTCCACCAATCCCAATTTTCCATACGCAACAACATTAGTGCGGGAACGGTCGTTTTTTAACGCTTCACGAAACGCGGAAAGCACTTTGCTTTTATTCTCCTCTTTTTCCATATCTATAAAATACACTATAATAATACCGCCCAAATCTCTCAACCTGATCTGCTTAGCTATTTCAACAGCGGCATCAAGATTGGTATTCAACGCGGTTTCTTCCAAATTCTTTCTGCTGGTAAATTTCCCGCTGTTAACATCAATGGAAACCAACGCCTCTGTTTCATCAATAACGATATGGCCTCCGCACTTTAATTTTACTCTGCGATTTAAGGCCTCAAAAATCTCATTTTCAACTCCATAGGAAGAAAACAAAGACTCCTGCCCCCCCTGATAAAATTCCATTCTTGGCTTCAAATTCGGCTGAATATATGTCAAAAACTCCAATATTTCTTCATACTCACTGCGAGAATCAATAACCAGTTTTATAACATCAAAAGACAAAATATCCCTTATCACCCTGAATATTATCCCCAAATCCTGATGCAGCAAATGAGGCGCGCTGACAGAATCAGATGTCAACTGAACTTTGTTCCAAAGTTTGCTCAAAAATTGAATATCATTTGAAAAATCCTTCTTTGACCTTCTTCCGGCGACGGTCCGAATAATAATACCCTTTCCCTGAGGTTTTATCTCTTTGACAATCTTTCGCAGTCTCGCCCTTTCATCTTCGCTTTCGATTTTCCTTGAAATACCAATATGATCTTCCGTCGGCGTAAAGACCAAATATCTTCCGGGAAGCGCAATACTGGTTGTCACCCTCGCGCCCTTACTCCCCAACGGCTCTTTAGACACCTGGACAAGGATCTCTTGATTCTTTTTTATCTGAAAATCCCCCTTTAATCCCCCTTTTCCAAAGGGGGAAATATCCGGTAAACTTAAATAAGCGTTTTTCTCCAGCCCGATATCAACAAAAGCCGCCTGAATTCCGGGAACAACTTTTGAAATCCTGCCTTTATAAATACTTCCCACTAAACGGCCGGTATTCTTTTCTTCCCAAAATATCTCGCATAATTTCCCATTTTCTCTTAACGCGACCCGTGTATCTTTTTGTCCCACATTGATAAAAATTTCTTTTTTTGTTTTAATCTTACTCATATCATCATATCCTATTCCAGTCTTTATCATAGAAGGCAAGTCTTTTAACAAAGATACTAAATTCTCCCAACGGTTCAGAAATTTCATTTAAAACATCCTTCATTCGCGCTGATACTTCAACTTTTAGAATAAAATAATCATGGCCAGTTATTGGTGAAAATTGGTAATCGTAACCGTAGCCGCAGGCTTTAGCCTGCGAAATAAACGAGCGCGGGCTAAAGCCCGCGGCTACCAATTTCTCTTCCAACAACTCTTTATCAAAATCCTTTGGCAAACCAACGCTATAGGTTACATATTTTATTTCTTTATTCAGCAACCCCTTTTTATTAACAAATACCGCCTCAATCAGCCGCAAGCCGCACGGGAGATTTTCATTAATCTTTTGAGACAAATCCATCAAGCAGGGACGAGGTAACCTCGCCCCTACCTCTATTTCTATTAGCTCTGTTTCACTTTCCCATCCTAATGAAAGCGGCGGTCCGAAAGAAATTTTTGGCCGTGGGCTGAACCCCTGGGTATAAACAAAAGGAACATCCGCCCTGGCCATACCCCTTAATATACTCCTTGTCCAATCAAGATGGGATATAAAACGAACCAACCCCTCTTTTCTAAAACGCAATCTTACAGAACTTGTCATTTCAACCACACAACATATCCCCACAACTTTTGTTGGGTTTCGTTCCTCAACCCAACCTACAAGGCTTGTCATTTCAACCATACACGTACGGGCACGGCATGCCGTCGCCCCTACAATTCATTCGGGCGACCACATAGGGTCGCCCCTACAATCCCATCGCCTTTTTATACTCAGCCAAAAGATATTCCTTACTCACCCCCGTATCAATGTAATCCCACGGGAAAACCTCATCGTCCTCTCTTTTTCTATTCGCGTAAAATTTAGGATCCAAATTATTCTCTTTAAAGGCGTCCTGCCACACAGAAAATTTAAAATGTTCGTCCCAACTGTCAAATCTGGCGCCTTTCCGCCACGCGGATAATAAAACATCTCCAATTTTACGGTCACCCCTGCTAATCACCGCTTCTAAAAAAGATTGCTCCACGTTGTGAAACTTAAGCGGATATCGAACATGTTTTTTCAAATACTCCATTTTATTTTTTAAAACATCCAACTCAGGCTGTTCACTCCATTGAAAAGCGGTATGCGGTTTCGGGACAAAAAACGATAAACTAACATTTACCCTGCCCCTGTTTCTCCTGCCCATAATTTTCGACACTTTATCTAAAAGAAGTCCAATCTCTTCCAAATCCCGTGTTTCTTCCCGCGGCAATCCAACAATAAAATAAAGCTTTAACAAATTCCAGCCAAGCCCCGTAATCTTTTCAGCGATTTCCAGAAGCTTTTCTTCAGTTACCTGTTTATTAACAATATCACGCAAACGCTGCGAACCGGCCTCAACCGCAAATGTAAAACCGGTCTTTTTAACCGCTTGTATTTTTTGTGCCACAGCAATAGAAAAATTATCAATACGCAGTGACGGAAGACTGACAGAAACTTTCTTCGCGAAAAACTCAGCTATTAAAAGATCAACTAATCCTTCCAGATCCGGATAATCTCCCGGGCAAAGGCTGGAAAGGGAAATTTCATCGTATCCTGTATTTTTTATCCCCTCCTTAGCTAAACGCAAGATCCGCTTTTTATCTCTAAACCGAAACGGCCTGTAAATTGTTCCCGCCTGACAAAACCTGCAGCCCCGCGCGCATCCCCTTGAAATCTCAACTATTAAACGGTTGTGTATTGTTTCTATATAAGGAACAACAAATTTTTCAGGGAAAAAACTCTCTGAAAAATCTTTAACAAACCTTTTGCTTATCCTTGACGGTAATGGGTCAGTTATTGGCGGGAATTGGCAGCCGTAACTGTAGCCGCAGGCTTTAGCCTGCGCCTGTTTGTTACACACATCCACATCCCGCAGGCTGAAGCCTGCGGCTACCACTGATAACTGACCGGCTACATCCGGGACATATACGCCCGGAATCATCGCCAAATTCTCAAGCAAAATACCCTTTTCCTCTTTTTTCTTCTTCCACGCAGAAAACGCTTCAAGCACCTCCAAAGAAACTTCTTCTCCCTCGCCAATAACGAACGCGTCAAAAAACCGCGACATTGGCTCAGGATTAAAGGCGCCGACGCCGCCTGCGATTATTAAAGGATAATTCCCTTTTTCTCTCTCTTCAGATAAAAACGGGATACCGCATAAGTCCAATATAGTAAAGATATTAGTATAACATAATTCATAAGGTAAAGTAAAGCCGATAATATCAAAATCCAGAAGGTTTTTTTTTGACTCCAGACTAAAAAGAGGGACACCTTTTTCCCTTAAAATACTCTCCATATCGATGTTGGGCGCGTAAACCCTTTCCGCAAGATAATTATCTTTCTCATTAATCAAAGAATAAAGTATCTTCAAACCAAGATGAGACATCCCAACTTCGTATAAATCCGGAAACACAAGGGCTATTTTTATCTTTTTATCATCCCACGGTTTTCTTACTATATTCCATTCCTCACCGATGTATCGACCCGGTTTACGCACCTTGTTTAGTATTTCTTCGAGTTCCATATAAAAGTCTCCGTTTATATTGTCATTTCGAGCAAAGTAGGGGCGAGGCGGTGCCTCGCCCTCCCATTTCGGGCGACCCACCGGGTCGCCCCTACAACAGATTCCTCGCTCCCGCTCGGAATGACAACTCCCCACGAGCGACGAGCGACCAGCGACCAGCGACTTCCTTTTATCTGTACCGCAATAGCCTTTTAATGCTTTTTACTTCCCCTGCTGAAACCAACGCCGGCTTGCCTAAATTTTTTTTCCTGCCTTTTTTCTTTTTAGTCAAAATATGACTGCGGCCGGCTTTACGCCGCAATACTTTGCCGGAAC
>JBDROR010000061.1:0-6751 GCA_043809805.1 bacterium | reverse complement strand
GGCAGGCGGCTAATTATCTATCTGTCGGACAAATTTACTTATTGGACAACCCATTGTTAAAAGAGCCGTTGACAATCGAACATATCAAACCGCGGCTGCTCGGACATTGGGGAACCACCCCCGGCCTTAATTTTATTTACGCGCATTTAAACAGGGTAATAAAAGAACATGATTTAAATATTATTTATGTTACAGGGCCGGGACATGGCGGGCCCGGTTTGGTGGCTAATACATATCTTGAAGGCACCTACAGCGAAATTTATCCTGATATTTCACAGGATATTAAAGGAATGGCAAAACTTTTCAGGCAATTTTCCTTTCCCGGCGGTATCTCCAGTCATACAGGGCCTGAAACCCCGGGATCTATTCATGAAGGCGGGGAACTTGGCTATTCCGTTTCGCACGCGTTCGGAGCTGTGTTTGATAATCCGGATTTAATAGCGGTTTGTGTGGTAGGCGACGGCGAGGCGGAAACAGGGCCGTTAGCCGCGGCATGGCATTCAAATAAATTCTTGAATCCTGTTCATGATGGCGCTGTTCTTCCGGTTCTTCATCTGAACGGATATAAAATTGCTAATCCGACTTTATTATCCAGAATCAGCCATGAAGAACTGGCAAACCTTTTTTCAGGCTATGGTTACAAACCTTATTTTGTAGAGGGGTCGGATCCCGAAATTATGCACCGGCTTATGGCGGAAACTCTTGATAAAATCATCGATGAAATTAAATCCATTCAAAATGAAGCCAGAACTTCCGGGAAATCTTTGCGTCCAAAATGGCCTATGATTGTCCTGCGGACTCTTAAAGGATGGACCGGGCCCAAAGAAGTCGATGGATTAAAAACCGAAGGCTCGTGGCGTTCACATCAAGTGCCGATGGCGGAAATGGATTCCAAACCTGAACACATAAAAATACTGGAAAGTTGGATGAAAAGCTACAAGCCTGAAGCACTTTTTGATGAAAATGGAAAGTTGATTGATACGTTGTCCGAATTAGCCCCAAAAGGAAACCGCCGTATGGGAGCCAATCCGCATACTAATGGCGGTGTAATTTTAAAAGATTTAAAGATGCCGGATTTTCGTGAATATGCTGTTTCCGTTCCAAAACCCGGGGAGGCTATTGCCTCGGCTGCGTACGTAATGGGACAATTCTTGCGTGATATTATGAAACTTAACGTAGAAGAACGCAATTTCAGGGTTATGGGGCCTGATGAAACTGCGTCTAACCGTCTTGGCGCGTTGTTTGAAGCAACAGACAAAACTTGGATGGGAGACATTATTCCGGAAGATGACCATCTTTCCCCGGATGGCCGGGTAATGGAAATTTTAAGCGAACATACATGTCAGGGATGGCTTGAGGGATACCTTCTTACAGGCAGGCATGGATTTTTTTCCTGTTATGAAGCCTTTATTCATATCGTCGATTCAATGTTTAATCAATACGCGAAATGGCTTAAAGTCACCCGAAAAGAAATTCCGTGGCGGCGCCCGATAGCCTCTTTAAATTACTTATTGACATCTCATGTCTGGAGGCAGGATCATAATGGATTCAGCCATCAGGATCCGGGATTTATCGATCATGTGGTGAATAAAAAAGCTGATATAATAAGGGTTTATTTCCCTCCCGACGCCAATTGCCTTCTTTCCGTTACAAATCATTGTTTACGAAGCCGTAATTATGTAAATGTTATTGTAGCCGGTAAACATATCCAGCCGCAGTGGATGGATATGGATTCGGCTGTCAAACACTGCACTTCCGGGATCGGAATCTGGGAATGGGCAAGTAATGACCATGGAACTGAACCTGATGTGGTAATGGCGTGTGCCGGCGATGTCCCGGCAATTGAGATTTTAGCCTCCGTGGGTATTCTTAAAAAACATATACCTGATTTAAAAATACGTGTAATCAATGTCGTGGATTTAATGACTATTCAGGATAAGGATGAACACCCGCACGGTCTTTCCCATAAAGAATTTGATAGTCTTTTTACTACTGATAAACCGATTATCTTCGCTTATCACGGGTATCCATGGCTGATTCACCGTTTAACTTACAGGCGAACCAACCATGAAAATCTTCATGTGCGCGGTTATAAGGAAGAAGGAACTACCACTACTCCTTTTGATATGCTTGTGCGAAATGATATGGACAGGTTCCATCTGGTAATTGATGTAATCGACAGGGTTCCGAAACTTGGATACACGGCCGCTCACATAAAACAAGCCATGCGCGACAAATTAATTGAGCATAATGAATACATTAAAAAATACGGCCAGGACATGCCTGAAATTACAACGTGGGTATGGGAGGGGGATTACCTATCTACCAAATAAGGGCGTATCTTTTTAAGTGTTTTAAGGCCAATTCCTTTTACCTTAATTAGATCATCGACGGTTTTATAAGGACGTCCAGCTGTAATCCTTTCACTAAGAACAGGGCCAATTCCTTTGATAGTTTGAAGCTCTTTTTCAGTAGCAGTTTTTAGGTCAAGCAAATTTTGCGGAGACTTGATTTTTTTCAGCTTTAAAGAAGCGGTGTCACTGGAAATGGTGTCGTTGTTTTTAAACTGGAAGGGTTCTGTGGAAAAGTAGGCGAAAACCGGAAGATGATCCGAATACCCTTCGCCCAGATGCTTACCCCTGCCATTTTCGGCTATTTGCCAGCGGTAGACGGCGTTTCTTTTAAACAGATAGTCCGGGTCGAACTTATCAAATGAATTATCGACATAGGAAATACCCTCGTTATCGTAAAGCCCTTTGGATACGATAATGCTGTCCAGACTGTTTTTATCCCCGAAAAAATTGTAAGACCAGCGTCTGGATTTATTGATTTCAAGCCACAAATTGTACAGATACTCATTCATAGCCTGTTCCATCAGAATTTTTTCATTGACCATTTCAGAGCCTTTGATAGTCCTGAGAATATGGTTAATTCCTGTTGTACCGACAGTATCATTTAATCTGTTGGAATCTCGGAAGGTTTCGTATTCGTCATAGTTCGAGTTGAAATCGCCTGTCAGTATAAAATCAACGCCTTCTTTAAGTTTATCAATCTCTTTCCTAAGTTTTTTGGCGTAAGCTATCCTCTGGCTTTCAGGACCCCGTTTAGATTTCCAGTGACTGACAAACAGTATGAGACGATTACCATCGACATCAAGAGTAACTTTAAGAATATTTCTCGCAAATTCACTATCAACCTGTATTTCCTCTTTATTAACAATTGGGAACTTAGACAGAATAGCACACTTCACCGCTGTGGCCTTAGAGTCCGCAATTTTAACATATGGGTAATCCACGTTGAATTTTTTTAGTTTGTTCCGCAGAAAAATGAGGGCTTTTTTTGACTCGATTTCTTGCAGGGCAACAACATCAGCACCCAAGTTCTTTATTACGTTAGCAATGTTGGTAATTTTAATATCGACGATATCCTTGTTCCAGCCATAGCCGGTATTCGGAACATACTCTATGTATTCCGTTCCGTCTTTAGTAAGATCAAAAAGATTTTCCACGTTATAACTTGCGACTTTAAAAGTTTTGGCTTCTATTGATGCAATAGAGTACAGAAAAATAAGCAAAATTGATACAATTATTGTTTTTATCTTCAATTTAAACCTCCACTATTTTTGGTTCGGAACTACTTTTTTGCTTAACATCGATGACATTATAGGTGTTGAATTTTGGTTAATTTTCTTTATTGCCATAATGTGCAATATTGTTGATAAAGGAACAACAAACATTACAATAAACGCGACCGGATAAAATCCACCCCACATTCAAAGACTGATAGCTGACGGTTTCCACCATTGAACGGTTTTAGGGATATTAATTATATCAATAATTTGTCCCATCAAAGGAATCACCGACTGAATCTGCTCCCTGCGTGTTAACTTCATGATCTTTTCCATCGGCTCGTACCAAGAATGAAATGCCAAATTAAAAGTTCCATTATGGATCGGAACTAATATCCTCCCTTTCAAGTCTTTGACAGCCTTCAGATTATCTTCAGGCATCATGTGCATCGTTCTCCAACTTTCATGATATGCCCCACATTCCAAAAAAGCTAAATCAAATGGGCCGTATTTTTTCCCAATTTCCCGAAAGCCTTCGAAATAGCCCGAATCGCCACTAATATAAACTGAATGTTGTGCTGTTCTGATTACCCAAGATGTCCATAATGTTTCATCTGAATCAAAAAGCCCTCGTCCCGAAAAATGCTGGGCAGGAGTCGATACCAGCTCTACATTTTCAATTTGCCTGTTTTCCCACCAATCTAGTTCTGAAATTTTATCTAACCGAACACCCCATGAAACCAATATTTCTCCGAGACCTAGAGGAACATAAAAATGTTTTACCCTATCTTTTATCTGCACAATAGAGTCATGATCTAAATGATCATAGTGGTTATGTGAAATCAATACACCTTCGATAGGAGGTAACTCCTCTAAACTAATTGGAACCGGATGAAAACGTTTAGGGCCAATCCATTGAACTAGAGAAACTCGTTCACTGAACACAGGGTCTGTCAACCAGACCTTTTCACCTATCTGAAGTAAAATAGTAGAATGTCCTAACCGAGAGAATCGTAAGGATTCATCACTGTTTTTATAGAAATCTCTTCCTGTAAATTGTTGAATAAGAGGTGGCTGTTCAGGAATAGGGTCTACTCTATTGCTTAGAAGAATTTCTTTTAATGATGCTCGCCATGCCGCACCAGCATCATATAAGCCTTCAATTTTGTTATGAAACTTTCCATCATGGAACTGCGGTGAACTTTTCAGATGTTCTTGGTAAGTTAAACTTGTATTTTTTGCACAGCCAATATTGTTTATCAAAACCAATCCTAATAATAAAGTACCTAAACATTTGTTTCTGCGTATTGCTTGCCCCACCATAATTTATTCCAAGTTTCTTCTTAATAGCCGAACGCCGAAGCTCACTGGCGGCGTACTCGCTTTCCAGTGCAGCGCATTGTTGCAGTTTCTAATTTGTCTTATATTTTTCATATTTATTTTGCATAATCCAACCGATGAGAGGATAATATAGGTCAAAGGTAAAATAAGAAAAAAAGCAAAGATACTTAACCAAACTTGAGCATTAAATGGCCATGTTTGATAATAGTTGCTTGGCAACCCAAATAGCAAGAAAATGAACCATATTATGAATGTAGTCAAATATGTAATAAGGTGTTTTTTTATCATAATTTTTTGAGTGAATGCCCTTGTTAAAGTCTTATTTTGCGATAGAGCTTGCTACGTTTGGACTTTGCGGGTTTACATTTAGTTCGCGTGTTCTAGGAATAATAACTAAATCCATATCTTCCATAGGTATTACACCGAGAAGAATTTGATCTCCCATAACTAATGCTCCCGCAAATCCAACCCTGTTTTTAAATCTTATTTCGATAGGGCCAACGTATGGTATGAGTTTTTTGCTCCCATCAGCAAGAGTTACTTCTTTTGTGTCAATAGCTTCCAGTTTTAATTGAATTTTTATGTGTTCTGGGATACATAAATGTACCGCGCCAGAATCAACCAAGGCGATTCCTTCGATAGGTTTTAGTTTCTTTGCTCTAGGATTTTTTAAAGTTATTTTTGCATTTACCAGTCCCATAAAGTACCTCCAAATAAATTATAACACAAATTTTTATGATATATTAATTTTTCTAAATTTCAATTTTGGCCTCCCAAATACTTTTTTATTGCTTTGCTGTTTGGTATTTTAGCTAAGTCAATAAAAATAGCTATAACAAAGTGGATAAACCATGATATATTAATTCAATATGGATACAATTTTACAGGTTAAAAATTTAAAAAAATATTTCCCGTTAAAGATAGGAGTGTGGAAAGAGGCTGATAAAGAAGTAAAAGCGGTTGATGATGTGAGTTTTTCCATCAGGCGCGGAGAAACGCTTGGGTTGGTTGGCGAAAGCGGATGCGGGAAATCGACTGTGGGAAGGCTAATCGCGGGGCTTTATGAACCGACAAGCGGGGATATTATTTTTAATGGTGAAAATATTTCAAAAAAGGCGGGTTTGGCATGGCGGAAGAAATTGCAGATTATTTTTCAGGATCCTTTTAGCTCCCTCAATCCGAGAATGACAATTAATTCGCTGATTGGAGAAGGGATAGCCCTGCATAATCTCGCGAAAAACAAAAAGGAAAAAGAAGATAAGATTGATTATCTGCTTGAACTGGTTGGTTTGAATAAAAATTGTAAGAGCCGGTATCCGCATGAATTCAGCGGCGGGCAGCGTCAGCGAATCGCTTTGGCGCGGTCATTATCCGTCGAACCTGATTTTTTGGTGGCGGATGAACCTGTGTCATCTTTGGATGTTTCAATACAAGCCCAGATTATTAATCTTTTTAAAGAACTGCGGGAGCAGTTTAACTTAACATACCTTTTTATTTCCCATGATTTGAGGGTGATTGAATTTATCAGCGATAAAGTGGCTGTAATGTATTTGGGTAAAATTGTTGAATTTGCCTCGCGCGACGAATTATACCAAACTCCAAAACATCCTTACACAAAAAGCCTTTTGTCAGCCATCCCGCAGGTTTTTGCCGAAGGAAAAATTGAGAGAAAAATTTTGAAAGGCGATATACCTTCCGCTGTTGACCTGCCGGTTGGATGTCGTTTTCAAACACGATGCCCAATTGCTGAAAAAATATGCTCGGAAAAAGAGCCGAAACTGAAAGAGAGCCCGCCGGGACATTTTGCCGCGTGCCATCTTAAAAATTAAAATATTTTAATTT
>JBDROR010000060.1:0-17595 GCA_043809805.1 bacterium | reverse complement strand
ATAGGAAAAAAGCTTGGAAGATATATCAGATGTTAACCCAAAACCACCTGCTGCGTTTTCGGCGTTCGCCACACAAAAATCAATATCATATTTTTTCTTAATTATTGGTAATAATTCTTTAACAGCCTTGCGGCCGGGTTTTCCGTTAATGTCTCCAATCATCAGAATATTCACGCCGCCATTCCTTTCTACCAAAATAAATAACTTATTTTCTGTAAGCGGTCAGCGGTCAGCAATTAGCTATCAGCTAAAGATTAAGGAGTGATACGAACCTCATTCAAAAGCTGAATGCTGACAGCTGATGGCTGAATGCTTATTTCGCGTAATCAACAACTCTCGTTTCCCGTATAACCGTTATCTTTATCTGGCCCGGATATTCCAATTCAGCTTCAATTTTTTTAGCAAGGTCTCTTGCCAAAAGTGTGGCATCCGCGTCATTAACGATATCACTTCTTACTATTACCCTTACTTCCCTGCCGGCCTGGATTGCAAACGCTTTTTCCACACCTGAAAATGTATCAGCAATTTTCTCCAGTTTTTCCAGCCTTTTTACATAATTTTCGAGTGTTTCTCGTCTTGCTCCCGGCCTTGAACCGGAGATAGAATCCGCCACCTGGACAAGAACAGCCTCTATATTCTGAGGCGTAAGATCATCATGATGCGAACCTATAGCGCTGACAATAATTGGCGATTCATTATATTTCTTTGCCAAAGCCGCGCCAAGCTGGGCGTGAGTACCTTCCTGATCATGATCTACCGCTTTCCCTATATCATGAAGAAGCCCCGCGCGTTTTGCTATTGTAGGATCTACTTTCAGCTCAGAGGCCAATACTCCGGCCAAATACGCCACTTCTTTCGAATGCTGAAGCACATTTTGCCCATAACTTGTACGGTATTTTAAACGTCCCAAAAGTTTTATTTCTTCGGGATGTATCCCTCGAATTCCAGCTTCAAAAACAGCGTTTTCACCTTCTTCATAAATTGTAGCCTCTACTTCTTTTTTAACCTTCTCAACTAACTCTTCTATTCTGGCAGGATGTATTCTCCCGTCTGAAATTAATTTTTCCAGTGTAATTCTCGCTATTTCCCTGCGAACACTGTCAAACCCTGACAAAATCACTGCCTCAGGAGTATCATCGACAATTAAATTAATACCGGTGGCATTTTCCAACGCCCTTATATTTCTTCCTTCCCGGCCGATAATCCTTCCCTTCATTTCCTCATTTGGAAGCGAAATAACAGAAACAGTAGAATCAACCACCTGATCAACCGCGCATCTCTGAATGGCTAATGTTATTACTTCCCGCGCTTTCTTTTCAGCCACCTCTCTTGCCTCATCCTGCATTTGCTTTATCATAAGGCCTGATTCATGGACAACCTCATCTTTTAAGTCTGACAAAAGCATCTTTTTAGCATCCGAAACTGTCAAACCCGAAATCATTTCCAGTTTTCTTCTTTCCTCTTCAATTAAAGTTTTATACTCTTTTGCTTTTTGGTCAATATTTTCTATTTTTCTGGTTACATCCCTCAATTTTTGATTACTATCTTCTTCTTTTTTCTCTATAATATCTATTTTCCGTTCTAAACTTTCTTCCTTTTGTCTTAACCGTTTTTCAAACACAATTAATTCTGTCCGCCTGCCCTTAAATTCCTTTTCCAGGTCTATTTTTTCCTTTATTAGAGTGTCTTTAGTCTCTAATAAAACCTCTTTTTTCTTATTAGCCGCGTCTTTTTCAGCATCTTCAACAATCTTTTTAGCCTTGACTTCAGCCGAAACCACCTTATTTTCCGCAACAATCTTTCTTAAAAAATAACCTGCTAAAACACCAATCCCGCCAGATAATATTAAAAAAACTATTTTATCCATAACGAAAATTACTCCTTTCACGATGTATACTAATTAATGATATTTGAAGAATTATGAAACCTAGCGAATGATGATTAGACAGGAAATTCGATAAGAAATGAAATTACACAAATAAAAACCAAATGATATAAGAACTAATTATAAAATTTAACTGTTTATCATATTTTTACCAAGATAAAAATGTTAAATATATGATAAATCTTTAATCGAATGTGCCTGCTAACCATCTATATATAAACATATCTCTCCTTTAGAAGCGGTTTCATAAATCTTGTTTCTATTACAAAAGCAATCTTTGCGTCTGCAACTTCGTCAGTCTCACCTCACATATCAACTGATATGCTCGGCTCAACTTCCTCGTTTCGCCGCAAATCTTGCTTTTTCATGACGAAACCGACTTATGAAACCACTTCTAGAGAGTACGAACGGATATATTATAAATTAAATAAAATAATAAGTCAATAATAAACTAAATATTCTTTCAATTTCCGAACTGTATTCACTGCCAATTTCCCGCTGACAGCGTCTTGCGGAGAAAATTCATCCACTGACACACCCTGTAAAATCCCTGTCGTAACGGCTAATATTACAGAATTATAACAGACATGTTCTTTGGAAATATCCATAAACGGAGAATCGGTATTCACAAATTTATTCCGGATCGCGGGATCATTTTTAAAGCGGACAATTATTTCCTGAATATAATACGAAAATTCCGCCCGCGTGATTCTTTGTTCCGGCATAAAAGTATGATTGGAATAAATCTCCATAATTCCTTTGCCCGTTATTTCTTTAATAAAATCCTTCGCCCAGTGGCTGCCTATATCAACAATGATTGGACTTTTCCCTTGTAAAAAGGAAAGATTCAATTCCATCGCGAGAATAGCCGCGAGTTCCGCCCTTGTTGTCTCTTCTAAAGATTCTATCTCTTGATATTCAACAGGAGGCGTTCCTTTTTTTTCTTCAGCGTTTAGATTTGAATAAAATATAAATAAAAATAATAAACAGATAAACGCATTTTTTACAAGTTTCATTATTTTCTCCATAATATTTTTATCCGGCAGGACAAACCAGGTAATTCGTTTATCCTTCCTAAACCACGTCATTTGTCTTTTGGCAAATCTTCTGGTATTCCTTTTCAAAAGATAAATTGCCCGTTCCAGCGGATATTCTTTTTCCAAAAAACCGATAATTTCCTTATAACCAAGCCCCTGCATTGATGTTAAATCTTTTTCATAACTCGTAATTAATAAATTCTCCACTTCTTTGACTAAACCTGATTCTATCATTTTATCAACCCGTTTTTCAATTAAAGTGTAAAGTTCATTTCTCTCCCTGCTCAAACCAATTATTAAAACATTATAATTTGGTTTTCGTGTTTTTTCTTTTTGTAATTTGGAAATAGGTTGTCCTGTTTTCTCAAAAACCTCCAATGCCCTGATAATTCTAAATAGGTCATTCACATGAAGCCTGTCAGCAGTCTCTTTATCCACTGACTTCAATTTTTCATGGAGATATAGATTTCCATTTAGCTTTGCCTCTTCTTCTAATTTTTTCCTCAAATCGTAATCCGGTTCGGGGCTTTGGAAAAGACCGTCAACTACCGAGCGGATATAAAGCCCGCTGCCTCCGACTAAAAACGGAATTTTGCCTTGCTCGCGCAAATCCAAAATTACCTTTTCCGCCTCTTTTTTATAATCAGCGACGCTGAATTTATCGGAAGGCAAAACAATATCACTTAAATGATGTTTAACTTCTTCTTGTTCTTTCTTTGAAGGTTTCGCGGTTCCGATATTCATATCCTTATAAACCTGACGCGAATCCGCTGAGATTATTTCAGTATTTAATTCTTTGGCCAATTTGACGGCAAGTTCTGTCTTCCCAACTCCAGTGGGGCCTAAAAGGACTAAAAGCGGGATTTTAGGTTTATTAAACATTTTATGAATTTGCTGTGGGGCAGACTACTCAAATTTCTTTTAAAAGCTCAAAATATTTTTCTCTGGACATATTAACTGTTCGCATATTATTTTTGATTATTTCTACATCAATCTCATTATATTCAGGAATCACCACAGCTCTTTTAGCCCCGGGATAAGTTAATACATGATGTGACCCTTCTTTCCGTTTATATTGGCATCCATACAATTGAAAAACTTTCAAAAGGGTTTTACACTTGACAGGTATAATCCTTGGCATTATGCCACCATAACCATAGATTTCTCGAATCCAACCATTTCTTTTTTAGAAACAATGGCATTCTCATAATTCTCAAAACCACATTCTTTTAAATAATCTTCTAATGTCCCCATTTCTTTCATTTCCTGAAACTGGATTTTAATAACTTCAAAAAGATTTTTTTTTGCTTCTTCAAATGTTTCCCCTTGGGAAACAAAATCTAATTCAGGAACACTGGCCAGATATCTATTTTCTTTTTGCCATATTTCAATAGTAATTTTTAATTCCTGCATATAAAATTACCTCCATTAATTCTTATTTATCCCATTTTTTCGTATTATAACATATAGCAAATTGTTTTACATCTATTTTTTATTTTCTTTTAAATTTTTTTTCTAATTCTGCCGCTGTCATTTTTATAAAAATTGGTCTTCCGTGCGGGCAGGTTAAAAAATCATTCTTCGCGAGTTCATAAATCAGTTTTTTCATCTCTTCCATTTCCAAAAAATCGCCCGCTTTGACAGCGGAACGACAGGCGAGCATTTTTATTAAATCATCAAACAACTCTTCTTTTTTTTCTCCTGCCCCGTCATCAAACGGCAATTCAGTCAGGACATCATGAACAAAAGAATTAATGTTCAGCCTTTTTGACAAGGCTGGAACTTCCCTGACGACTAAACCGGTTTTACTTATAAATTCTATATCAAAACCTATTTTGGTGAATTCAGGAATAACCTTTTCTAACCGGGAAACCTCCTGCGGGGAAATTTCTAATGTTAAAGGGAAAAGCAAACTTTGTTTTTCAAGAGACTTTTTTAACAAATCTTCTTTTATTTTTTCGTAAAGTATTCTTTCTTCAAGCGCGTGCTGATCGACAATCAAGAGACCTTCTTTATTTTCAAGCAGCATATATGTATTTTTTATCTGGCCTTTGATTTTTAACGAAATTTGTTTTTCTTCTTCAATTTGAAAAAGAGACTCGGTTGTATTATTCCGGAATGCACTTAGAGGTTCAGCAATATTATCTTCGTGCTTATCCGCTGCGTCATTCCCGCAAAGGCGGGAATCTATGATCGTTTGAAGGATGTCTGGATTCCCGCTTTCGCGGGAATGACGTCCGCTATTTTCGCCGGTAAAAGCCCCCACTGTTTTATCTTTATCAGCAAAAAGAGCGTCTTTTATAATATTTTCCAATATGTCGTGCACGTTATTCTCTTTTAAAAATCTTACTTCCCTTTTTGTAGGGTGCACATTAACATCAACAAGTTCGCCGTTAATCTGAATGGAAATAACCAAAAAAGGGTATCTGCTTTCAGGCATCAGTGTTTTATACGCGCTCTGGATGGCATGGTCAAGCACGCGATTTTTTATTATCCTTCCATTAACCAGAAAGAATTGCTGGTTTCTGTTTGAATAATTGGTTAAAGGATGGGAAATAAAACCGGATATATTTGTTGATTCATTTGAAAATTTAATCGGCAGGATTTGATCAAAAACTTCTTTGCCGAAAATCTGATATATCCTGTCTTTGAGCGTTTCTTGTTTAGGCCATGTAAAATTTTCCTTGTTTTGGTTATTTAGTGAAAAATATATATCAGGATATGCCAGGGCAAAACCGGTCAATAACCGGCTGATATGGTACATCTCCGTGCTCTGCGATTTTAAAAATTTCCTTCTCGCCGGCAGGTCCCAAAAAAGTTTTGTTATTTCAATCCTTGTCCCCTCTTTCGTTCCCGCGTCTTTCTTCTCAATAATTTTCCCGTTCTCAATCAAAAGATAAACTCCGGATAAAGAACCCTTTGTCCGCGTAAAAAGTTTCACCTCGGAAACCGCCGCTATGCTTGCCAGCGCCTCTCCGCGAAACCCCAGCGTTTTTAAATGGACAACATCGTTAAATGAACTGATTTTGCTTGTCGCATGCCGCTCAAACGCGACGACAACGTCGTCATAAGACATCCCGCATCCGTCATCGGCCACCTGAATCAGATTATGCCCGCCCCCTGAAATCTCGACAGAAATATTTTTCGCGCCTGAATCAATGGAATTCTCCACAAGCTCTTTTACAATCGAAACCGGCCGTTCCACCACTTCTCCCGCGGCAATTTTATTAATAGTTTCTTCAGATAGAATTTTAATCATTGTTGTTGATAAGTATAAAACAATACGCGATAAATATCAAACTGTATTATCCTATTGACATACACATACTGTTGTGTTATGTTATGTGTGAAAGGAGACTATTATGGCTACAAATCTGGCTTTAGATGATAGTTTAATCTTCGAGGCACAAAAAATTGGACATCATAAAACCAAAAAAGAGACAGTGACAACCGCACTAAAGGAATACATTACAAAAAGAAACCAGATAAAAATTGTTAATCTTTTTGGGACAATTGATTTTGATAAAAATTATGATTACAAAAAGGCCAGACAAAAATGAAAGTATTAGTAGATACTTGCGTATGGTCACAGGTTTTTAGATATAATCCGCCCAATAAAAAATTAACTGACCGACTAAAAGAATTAATAAATGATGGTTTTGTCGTTATAATTGGGCCGATCAGACAAGAAATATTGTCCGGCATTCCAAATGAGGCTCAATTTAATAGATTAAAGAATAGCCTTTCAGCTTTTGAAGATATTCCCCTAAAATCTGAATATTTCATAAAAGCGGCAGAATTTTGCAATCTTTGCCGGAAAAATGGAATTCAAGGTTCCACAATTGACTTTTTAATTTGTTCTGTAGCTTACTCTCTAAATATGACTATTTTTACTATTGATAACGACTTTAAGTTATACAAAAAATATTTACCTATAAAAATAATTTAATAATGAAGCAATATCACAACATTTCTAAAAAACATCTGGAGGAGTTTGTGTCGGCCGCACACCGTGTCGCCCAACAAGGGCTGGTGGTTTGCGGGAGCGGGAACCTATCATGGCGTATTGATGATGAATGTATGTTGATTACCGCGGCCAGCGCATGGTTGGGTGAAATGTCCAAGAACGATGCGGCAATTTGCAGAATTCAGGATGGCGCGTCTCTTAATGGGAAAGTGCCGTCGATTGAAATCGGTTTTCACAGAGCTATCCTGCGCGAGCGGCAGGATGTCAATGTTGTGCTGCATTTCCAATCACCATACGCCACAGCTATGGCCTGCCGTAAGACACAGCAGAGTAATAATTGCTTTGTTATACCGGAAATCCCATACTATGTTGGCCCGGTGGCAGTCGTGCCTTATATGCCACCCGGTTCACATGATCTTGCCGTGGCTGTCACTTCGGCAGTGCGCGGACATAATTTAGCAATTTTGCGTAATCACGGACAGGTGGCTGTGGGAAAAGATTTTCGAGAGGCTTTTCAACGAGCCGTTTACTTTGAATTCGCGTCCGCGGTTTGCCTGCGGGCGGGAGATAACGTTGAATTTATTGGGGGGGGGGGGAAGGCATTAATCCTTAAAAATCCCCCTTTAATCCCCCTTTTTCAAAGGGGGAAATAGGGGGATTTTTATTCTCCTTTTACTAGATTATTTAAAGTCTTTTCGAAATCAGGGAAAGATGTTTTTATACAGGATGTATTTTTAATCACTGTTTTTCCTTTTGCTCTTAAACCCATAATAGCCAATGACATAGCCATTCGGTGATCATTGTAACTTTCAAAAGCCGTTCCATTAATATCGCGATTCCCGCGAATTATCATCCCATCCGGAAGTTCTTCTATCTCCGCGCCCGATTTTTGTAATTCGACGCTCAACGCTTTAATTCGATCTGTTTCTTTTATTCTTAGCTCGCCCGCACCGCGGATAATCGTTTCCCCCTCCGCAAAAAGTCCGGCTATCGCTAAAATTGGAATTTCGTCTATTATACGAGGAATAATGTCCCCTTCTATTGTTACCCCTTTAAGCGGCGAACCTTTAACTCTGATATCGGCTGTTTCCTCTCCGCCATATTCTGTTTTATTTTCCAAAATTTGAATGTCAGCGCCCATCATTTTCAGAATATCGATTATCGCCCCGCGCGTAAAGTTTATTCCGACATTCCTAATCACAATATCTGAACCTTCTAAAATACTTGCCCCTACAATAAAAAATGCCGCGGAGGAAATATCTCCCGGGATTTTTATTTTATTAGCCTGTAAAGGAGAACTCCCCGTTATTTTTATTTTTAAACCTTCTGTTTTTATCTTCGCGCCAAAATGTTTAAGCATCAATTCCGTATGGTTGCGGGAAGGAACTTTTTCTATTACCTCTGTCTCTCCCTCTGTTAAAAGCCCCGCCAGAAGTATGGCGGACTTTACCTGAGCCGATGCCGTAGGCATTAAATAACTTATTGGACGCAATTTCCCGCCCGCGACGGCAAGCGGCGCGTAAGAATTGTTAATCCTTCCAAAAATCCGGGCGCCCATTTGCGTCAGCGGATTAATTACTCTGTCCATCGGCCTTTTTTTAATCGACTCATCTCCCGTTAAAACTGAATAAAAATTCTGGCCTGAAAGCAGTCCGCATAAAAGACGAATTGTTGTCCCGGAATTTCCAACATCAAGGATATCATTCGCTTCTTTTAAACCAAAAAGCCCGCTGCCGTATATAAATATTTTTTTATCTTTTTTTTCTATTTTTACGCCTAATTTCTGAAGATTGTTTAATGTCCTTAAACAATCTTCTCCTTCAAGAAAATTTTCAATTTCGGATACTCCGTTAGCCAGCGAACTAATGATAACGGCGCGATGGGATATGGATTTATCTCCGGGAAGTTCTATTATTCCTTTAAGCGATTTCGTGGGATTAATTTGCAATTGTTCCATTCGATATTGATTCCCTCAGTTTCTTTGCCTTATCAAATTCAACAAATAATTTTTCCCAATCTTCTTTTTGTAACAAATTTTTTATTACTGAAATATTATTCAAAAACTTGTTACATTCAGCGACAAGATTTTCTTTGTTTGTTTTGCAAATATCAATCCAAACTCGCGGCGAACCGGCGGCAATTCTTGTGGTATCCTTGAAACCATTTCCAACAAGAAATTTTACCAGCGGCCTTTCGTTTTCCAGCGGGCCTAAAAGCTGCACCAAACCCACAGCGGTAATATGGGGAAGATGGCTCGTTAAAGCTAAAATTTTATCATGCTCCGACGGCGACATTTGAATTATTCGCGCGCCGATGTCGGCAATTAAATTTTTTACAATTTTTACGGCTTTTTTATCCGTTTGCGGAACCGGCGTTAAAATACAGATGGAATTTTTAAATAAATCTGAACGAGCATACTTAACCCCTATCTTTTCCGACCCGGCTATAGGATGAGCTCCTACAAAATTTTTACCCAAAATTTTTGTCAGCAAACCGGTAACTTCCTGTTTAGTGCTCCCAACATCAAACACAATAGCATCTTTTTTAAGAAAAGGTTTTATCCCTTCCGCGATTTTCAAATAAGCCATTACAGGCACGGCGAAAACTACGATGTCCGCGTTCCGAACGCCATTCTTAAAATTAACACTAATCTCATCAATCGCGCCGCATTTTTTGGCATATTTTAATTTTTGCAAACTCCTGCCAATACCGATAATTTTGTATTTTTTTAATCTCTTTAATGCTAATCCTAAAGAGCCGCCTATTAATCCAACTCCAATGATAGCTACATTTTTTAAATTTTCTTTCATTCGAAAACACCCTTTCGTTCCATTGCGTCATTGCGGGAATCTAGTCTGGATTCCCGCTTTCGCGGGAATGACGGACTCACAACCCACAACCATCCGTCTTGCCCCTATAACAGATTCCTCGCTTCCGCTCGGAATGACAACAAGCGGGCGAATACATGGATTCGCCCCTACTCGGAATGACAACTATATTATATTTCCCTGTCTACAGCTTTAGCGATAGGTTTTAATTCTTCGAGCATTTTAGAAAATTTTTCAGGCAAGAGAGATTGTTCGCCGTCCGAATAAGCATCCTCCGGACTTAAATGGACCTCAATTAAAAGCCCGTCAGCCCCAACTGCCACAGCGGCACGGGAAAGAGGATTGACCCATTTCCAATGGCCGGTTCCATGACTTGGATCAACAATAACCGGTAGATGGCTTAAGCTTTTTAAGACAGGAACACATGACAAATCCAGTGTATTTCTCGTAACTTTCTCAAAAGTTCTTATTCCCCGCTCGCATAAAACAACATCAAGATTCCCCTGTGAAAGAATATACTCCGCCGACATTAAAAATTCCTCAACAGTTGCCATCATACCTCGTTTTAAAATAACCGGTGTTTTCGTTTTCCCTATCTCTTTCAAAAGTTCAAAATTTTGCATATTTCTCGCGCCGATTTGAATCACATCGGCATAACGCACTACAACCTCAATCTGCCGAACATCCATGACCTCAGTCACAATAGGCAAACCCGTTATTTTTTTGGCCTCAGCCAGGAATTTCAATCCCTGTTCTCCCAGCCCCTGAAAACTATACGGCGATGTTCTTGGCTTAAACGCCCCTCCCCGCAGCATTGACGCTCCCGCTTTCTTAACGGCTATGGCTGTTTTTATTAACAAGTCTTCCGTTTCAACTGAACATGGCCCCGCCCCAACAATAATTTTTTTACCCCCGATAACAACGCCATTTACTGTAACAGTTGTATTTTCCATTTTATATTCACGGCTGGCAATCTTATACGGTTTCAAAATCGGCACAACCTGCTCGACACCCGGTATGGCTTCCAACGGTTGAGAACGAAGAACGTCCTCTGCTCCTATTGCTCCGATAACCGTCCTTTCCACCCCACGCGAAACTACGGGTTTCATTCCCCACTTTTCTAACTTTTCACAAATATGTTTTATTTGTTCTTCACTAATATTTTTATGTAAAACCAGTACCATTTTAACCTCCAATTGCTTTCGCGTCAGGATAAGAACCCAATATTTTTAGAAAATTACATTGTTTATTGACTTCTGAAAGACACAAAGCCGACCTTTCATTATCTTTATGACCCTGGAAATCCACAAAAAATATATAATCCCATGCTTTTTTTCTGGATGGCCTTGATTCTATTTTGGTAAGATTAATTTTATATTTATCAAACGGCGCAAGAATATTATGGAGGGCTCCAACTTTGTCTTTAACAGAAAAAACTATAGAAGTTTTATCCCTGCTGGTTTTTTCGCACGGAGAATCTTTTATCACCAAAAACCTTGTGAAATTATGAGGATAATCTTCGATATTTCCGGCAATGGTTTTCAATCCGTACATCTGCCCGGCCAATTCGCTTGCAATAGCCGCTGAATATTTATTTTCTTGAGCCATCAAAGCGGCTTGAGTAGTGCTCACTGTTTCTATAAGCGGGATACCGGGTACATTGTTCTCCAGCCAATTTCTTGATTGAGCATAAGGCTGTGAATGTGAAAAAATCTTTTTTATGTTTTTTATTGAAAAATTCGAAAGAAGGTTAAGTGACACTTCCAATAATATCTCGCCATAAATCTTGAGATTTGATTCAATAAACATGTCTAAGGTATAATTTATGACTCCTTCAATGGAATTCTAAATAGGAACGACTCCATAATCCACTCTTTTTCGTTCTACCGACTCAAAAACATCCCCGATGGTTTTAACAGGAAAATAATCCACCGATTGGCCAAACTTTTTTAAGGCCGCGAGATGAGAAAACGTCGCCTCCGGGCCCATGTAAGCCACTTTTATCGGTTTCTCAAGAAAACGCGTCGCAGACATTAATTCGCGATAAACCGCTATTAAACCGGCATCAGGAAACGGCCCTTTATTTAATTTAATAATTCTACTAACAATTTCATCTTCCCTGTTCGGAACATAAGAACCCTGCCCTTTGGATTTTTTTATCGATCCGATCTTTAAGGCGCAGCCAGTCCTTTGATTCAACAATTCCAAAATTTCCGAGTCAATTGTATCAATTTTTTTTCTTAAATCTTTTAATTCCATGATTTGTAACTATAAAACATTTTTGGTATTTTGTCAATTTGATTTTGAGAGAGAACATTTAATTTCTTTTGTCAACTGAGACAGAATGTGGTATATTATCATATGTTAACTATAAAATATGGAGATTAAATAATGGACAAATATCAAATTGTGATACTCGGCGCGGGGCCGGCAGGGCTGACGGCTGGAATTTATACAAGCCGCGCGTTTCTCTCTACCCTGATTTTGGAAAGCATTGCCCCGGGCGGGCAAGCCGCTACCACGGATATTATTGAAAATTATCCAGGTTTTCCTGATGGAATAAAAGGCCCTGATTTAATGAACAATATGGAAAAACAGGCAAAACATTTTGGCGCGAAAATAGAGTTCGGGCAAATGTCGGATATCAAAAATAAAGACGCGAAAGAAAAAATAATTGTTTTAGAAGATGGAACGAATATTCAATGTAACGCGATTATTATAGCTTGCGGCGCAAAACCTAACGAATTGGGTGTCCCTGGAGAAAAAAAATTTCGCGGAAAAGGAGTATCATATTGCGCGACCTGCGACGGCGCTTTTTTCAAAAATAAAGACATCATGGTTGTCGGCGGAGGAGACGCCGCGTTGGAAGAAGCTATTTTTCTCGCGAAATTTACAAATAAAGTTTTCCTCATCCACCGAAGAGATCAATTCCGCGGGGCAAAAATCCTTCAGGAACGGGTTTCCAGAGAGCCTAAAATAAAAGTTATCCTGAATTCAGTAGTAAAAGAAATTATTGGAAATAACCAGGTGGAAAAAATAAAAACAGAAAACGTTTTGACTAAGGAAACTTCATTTTTAAATTGCTCCGGAATATTTATCTACGCAGGCAATAAGCCTAATACCGATTTATTAAAAAATATAGTGCAGACAGATGGAAAAGAATATATACTTACAACTGACGACATGAAAACGAATGTTTTGGGTATATTCGCGGCAGGTGATGTTCGAAAAAAATTTCTAAGACAGGTAGTTACAGCCGTCGGAGATGGAGCCACAGCGGCAATGGCGGCGGAGAAACATATAAACTCTAAATCCTAAACTCGAAATCCTAAATAAACCCGAAACCCAAAATCCAAAACAAGACGGTTTGTGTTTCGTTTTAAGTTTAGAGTTTTGAATTTGTTTAGAGTTTAGGATTTAGAGTTTAGTGTTTTAAAAAATAAGGAGGTAAAATGAAAAAAACATTACTCATCATAACAGCCGTGATAGGTATTGGATCCGCTATTTTATTTTTGGGAAATAAGGCTGATACAACCACTTCTGTTACTGAAAATAAAAATCCCCCTATTTCCCCCTTTGAAAAAGGGGGATTAAAGGGAGATTTAGAGATAAAAAAATATGTCCCTGATGTAATTGTAAAAGACTTAGAAGGCAAAGATATTGAATTAAAAACACTCGTTAATGGCAAACTTACTCTTTTGGTTTTCTGGGCGACATGGTGCCCTTCCTGCTGTAGGGAAGTGATTGAGATGGAACAATACCTTAAAAAATATAAGGATAAGGGATTATCAATTATCGCCTTTAGTGTTGACAAAGATGTCGATGATGTTATAAAGTTCAAAAAGGAAAAGAATCTGACCTCGGAAGTTCTAATGTCAAATGATGAATTAATAGCCGCTTATGGCGGAATGAGATCCATACCTGTCACCTTCCTTCTGGAGCATGATGGCCAAATAAAAAACAAAATTATTGGTTTCAATCCAAAAATTGAGGAAGAAATTAAAAAATATTTGGGCATTGAGTAAGCCGTTAACAGTGCATTTTTTACCATCCAACCCCAAAAACAACCTTTTAAATAGAAATATTTCCATAGAAGGGAAATCTAATTTAGAATACGGCACTAAGATTTCTCGCTTCGCTCGAAATGACAAGATGCGCGGTCGAAATGACAATTAACAAGTTATGGAGACTTCCGGATGAACCCAGCCCTTCCTAAGAATAAAAAGAAGGGCTGGGTGAATAATTAGGTTAGTGATAACTATAGGAGGAAGGGCTGGGTGAAAATTGCTGTGTCTGGTAAAGGCGGAGTTGGAAAAACAACATTAGTCAGTTTGCTTGCTTTTGTTTTCGCGTCTAAAGGGAATAAGGTGTTAGCCATTGATGCTGATCCTGATTCGAATTTAGGCCTGTCATTAGGATTGAGCTTAAAAGAAACAAAAGATATTCTTCCCCTTTCGGAAATGAAGGAACTCATTGCTGAAAGAACAGGAACAAAGCCCGGGATAAGTAATCCATTTTTTAAGATGAACCCTAAAGTGGATGATATCCCTGAGAAGTATGGCAAGAGTATCAACAATGATATTAAATTGCTCGTTCTGGGAGGTTTAAAAACAGGCGGGGCTGGTTGTTTCTGTCCGGAAAACGCTCTTTTAAAAACGCTTTTAAAACATCTTCTGGTAAATAGAGAAGAAATTGTTTTAATTGATATGGAAGCCGGCATTGAACATCTGAGCCGCGGCACCGCTCAATCTGTTGACGCTTTAATTATCGTCATAGATTCGGGCATAAAAAGTTTGCAAACGGCGTATACGATAGAAAGATTAGCCAAAGAACTAACCATTAAAAATATTTTTATCGTAGTCAACCGTATAAGGACGGATGAAGAAAAAAAGAAAGTTCAGGATGAAATAAAATTACCAATACTCGGTTTTATTTCATTCGATCAGGATATATTGAAACAGGATCAGATTGGAAATTATCGGTTTGATAAAAATAGCAAGATAGTGGAAGAGATAAATAGTATTGTTAATTCGTTGTGTAGGGGCGAATCCATGTATTCGCCCGAATGAATTGGCTGGGAAAGATTTCTCACTTCGTTCGAAATGACAAAATGTGCGGTCGAAATGACAGTTATTACGACCGACGATATACGATATACGAAATACGAACGACGAAATACGATATTAGGAGGACACAAATGTCTGAAATCATTGATGGGAAAAAAATAAGCGCGGAAATGAAATCTAAAATAAAATTGGAAGTTGACCAACTCAAACCAAAAGGAATTATCCCTGGACTCGCAGTTGTTCTTGTCGGC
Organism: bacterium; assembly: GCA_043809805.1. Lineage (GTDB taxonomy): Bacteria > JACRDZ01 > JAQUKH01 > JAQUKH01 > JAQUKH01 > JAQUKH01. The sequence continues at coordinate 2,561 of JBDROR010000060.1, read as the reverse complement.
AGTGATCCCGCGTCCAAAGTCTATGTCAGCATGAAACAGAAGGCATGCGGCAACCTTGGCATATATTCAGAAGAGCACAAACTTGAAGAAAATACATCTCAGGAAACACTGATAGAATTAATTAAAAAATTAAACGCTGATACTAAAATAAATGGTATCCTGGTCCAATTGCCCCTGCCCAGGCAGATAGACACAAATGTGGTTTTAGAGACTATCGTTCCTGAGAAAGATGTTGACGGATTTCATCCATATAATATTGGAAAACTTGTTACAGGTACACCAACATTTGTGGCTTGCACACCATATGGAGTTATAAAACTGCTGGAACATTCCAAAATCGACATGGCTGGAAAAGAGGCGGTGGTTATCGGAAGAAGCAATATCGTCGGGAAACCCGTCGCGATACTTTTAATGCAGAAAAACGCGACCGTAACAATCTGCCATTCAAAAACAAAAGATCTGCCGGCAGTATGCCGACGGGCGGATATTTTAATCGCGGCAATCGGCAGGCCAAAAATGATAACGAAAGAATTTGTTAAAAAAGGCGCTGTGGTTATAGATGTTGGAACAAATAGGCTCCCTGACGGAACATTGTGCGGAGACGTGGATTTTGACGATGTAAAGGATTGGACATCGATGCTAACCCCTGTTCCAGGCGGAGTTGGCCCAATGACAATAACAATGTTAATGCATAATACTGTGAAGTCGGCAAAAATGGCGAATAAAATCCCCCTAAATCCCCCTTTTGCAAAGGGGAAATAAAAGACTGGATTCCCGCCTGCGCGGGAATGACGGAAAGTAATTATGAGCAAATTAAAAGAAAAAATAGCTGAAAAAAAAGAATTTATCGTTACTTTTGAAAGTGTCCCTGGCCGTGGATATGGAGGGGGAAATGTTGAAGAAGCGATAGAATTTGGGGAAAAGATTATTTCCTCTAAGCTGCCGGTTCATGCTATCAGTATTACTGATAATCCCGGAGGAAACCCCGCTATCAGTCCTGATGTCCTGGCCAGAGAGCTCCACTCTATCGGCATAGAGGCACTGGTTCATTTCGCGTGTAATAATTCTAACAGGAATATGATTGAGTCAAGGGCTTACGCGCTGGCCAGAAGCGGTATAGAAAACCTATTGGTCATTACCGGAGATTACCCTGTCGGCGGCTATAATGGAATGGCCAAACCAATATTCGATCTCGACTCGGTGCAAACAATCCGCTATTTGAAAGATATGAATAAAGGGTTGGAAATCCCGGGCAGAAAAAAAGGAACTTTTGATAAACTTTCTGAAACAAATTTTTTTGTTGGGTGCGCTGTTTCACCGTTTAAAAAGACCGAAGCTGAGTTAATGACACAGTTTTTTAAATTAGAAAAGAAAATTCTGGCCGGAGCTGATTTTATCATCCCACAGCTCGGATATGATGTCCGAAAATTTGCCGAGATAGTGAAATATATGAAATACAGGAATATAAACACGCCAATCATGGGAAATGTTTATGTCCTTAACAGGCCTGTTGCCCGGTTCATGAATAAAGGACATATACATGGTTGTATAGTAACTGATGAATTAGTGAGGAAGATTGAGGAAGAAGCAAACGCTCCTGATAAAGGTAAAGACGCGTCACTGAAAAGAGCGGCACAGCTTATGGCGATATTCAGGGGATTAAAGTTTAACGGAGTCCATATCGGCGGATTTGGATTAAAATTCGAGGATCTTGAGTATATTATAAAACAAGCTGAAGAAATGGAAAATAATTGGCGTGAATATATTCCGAATTTCCGTTATAATCAGGAAGATGAATATTATTGTTTTTCTGAGGAAGGCAATGCATTGGCTGCACCACCGTCCCCTAAGTCACAGTCTTTGAACTTTCAAGTAAGTAAATTTTGTCATCACTTTGTTTTTACAAAAGAAGCGCCGGCATACAAGACAGTTAAATGTATTTATGAATTGCTGGAGAAATGGAAATTCGCCGGAGACATATGCCATTTCTTTGAGAGGCAAATCAAGAGGCTGCTTTTTGACTGCCAGGAATGCGGGGATTGCGCTATTTTCGATCTGGCCTATTTATGCCCTATGTCAAAATGTGCGAAATTCCAAAGAAACGGCCCTTGTGGCGGCAGTAAAAACGGTATGTGCGAAGCTAATGATACAAAAAGATGCGTATGGACTTTAGCGTATGACCGGTTTTCGTCCACTGATAATTTGGATTATCTTCGCAGGGAATATATTCCCCCTGTGGATTGTTCTTTGTCAAAAACTTCTTCCTGGGCGAATTTCTTTATGGGAAGAGATCATACAGGTAAGAAATAATGTCTTTTACTATTGCTTTTTCAGGCAAGGGAGGAACAGGAAAAACCACCCTCGCCTCTTTTTGTATAAAATATTTGATTGGGCGAGAGAGAGGGCGACCCAGCGGGTCGCCCCTACTAGCGGTTGATGCTGATCCTAATTCCAATCTTAATGAATGTTTAGGGGTTAGTATAGACGCGAATGTGGCGGATATCCGGGAAAAGTCGCTTGAAAGAGAAAAAAATATTCCTTTAGGGATGAGCAAGCCTGAT
>JBDROR010000059.1:0-9471 GCA_043809805.1 bacterium | reverse complement strand
CGCCTATATCTTCAGCTTCTTTAACAAAACCCTGCATTTTATCTTTTATTATATTTTCTTTTTGGCTGGCTAATTCCTTCTCCATATTTTTATATTCATGAATAAATTTATCCACCCTCGGCATTAATTCCCCTAAATTAGCTTTAAATTTTTCAGCTAATTCCTGAAGAATAATTTCTTTCTCCCTTAAAAGCTTGATAACAGAATATCCCGTCACGGCTTCAATCCGCCGGACACCCGAAGAAATACTTTGCTCAGAAATTATTTTAAACGCGCTAATATCCCCTGTTCTTTTCACATGCGTTCCACCGCATAATTCCAAACTAAAATCTTCCATTTTCACTACCCGTACCCGATCGGTATATTTTTCGCCAAACAAAGCCATCGCGCCCATTTTCACAGCTTCTTTTAATGAAGTTTCTTTTATTTGAACCTGCAAATTTTCCCTGATTTTCTCATTGACTAAATCCTCTATTCTCTCTATCTCATCCGGCAGTAAATGCGAAAAATGAGTGTAATCAAAACGAAAAGAATCCGGACCTACCAGTGAACCGTTTTGTTCAATATGATTCCCTAAAATTTTTCTCAAACTGCTCTGTAAAAGATGCGTCACGGAATGATTACGAGCGGTATTTAACCGGTTTTTAACATCAATAACCGCATCAATTTTATCGCGGCGGGAAATATCACCTTTAATTACCTTCCCCCGATGGAGCAAAATTCCTTTCCCTATCTTTTTTACATCAACAATATCTACCTTTTTCCCATCTGATAAAAATATCCCTTTATCACCAACCTGCCCTCCTGATTCTCCATAAAACGGAGAAATATTCAGAATAAACTCCGCTTCCGCCAGATGCTCCACATTATCAACTAACTCATTATTTTGGATTATCCCCAGAACTTCAGATTCTGCCTTCTCTTTTTCATAACCGACAAATTCCGTCGCGGGGAAAAGTGTATTGAGTTTTGTCCAAAGAGGATTAAGTTCTTCATCCCCTGAACCCTTCCAGAATTTTCTTGCCTGTTTCTTTTGTTCTTCCAAAAGGCCGCAGAATTCTTTTTCATCCAGCGATAAATTTTCTTCAGCCAAAATTTCCTGTGTTAAATCCAACGGGAAACCAAATGTATCATAAAGTTTAAACACCTCGCGTCCGAACATAATGGTTTTTCCATTATTTTTTAAATCCCGGATAATATCTTCCAACAAATTCATCCCTTGCCGAAGCGTCTCCCGAAATCTATCCTCCTCCGAGACAATCAATTGCGCGATATAATCCCTTCTTGTTTGTAAATCAGGATACGCATCCTTCATCAAATGGATAACCTCGCCGCTTGCCAAATAAAGAAACTTTTTATCAATCCCAAGCAGTTTGCCATGGCGGACCGCCCTTCGGATTAATCTTCGCAGGACATAGCCCCTTCCTTCATTACCAGGATGAACGCCGTCGGAAATCAAAAAGGTAATCGCTCGAATATGATCCGCGATTATCTTTAAAGAAACATTCTGTTTTTGATCTACTTGATTTTCTAAATCAGCCGTATCTTTTAAATAATCAATCAGCGGTTTTATAAGATCCGTTTCAAAATTAGTAGGTGTCCCTTGTATAACAGATGCTAATCTTTCAAGCCCCATTCCTGTATCAATATTTTTTTGCGGCAGAGGACGGAGTTTACCGTTTTCATCGCGGTTAAACTGCGTAAAAACCAGATTCCACAATTCAAGGTAACGATCACAGTCACAGCCGACACGGCAATTCGGGTCATTACATCCCTTTTTATCCCCTAAATCAACAATAATTTCTGAACACGGGCCGCATGGTCCGGTCGGACCCATAGTCCAAAAATTGTTTTCTTCTCCTAAACGGACAATTCTGTTTTCAGGAAGACATTTTTTCCAGATATTTAACGCCTCATCATCCTCTTTAAAAATAGAAACCCAGAGGTCTTTAGGTGAGATACCCATTTCTTTTGTGATAAACTCCCAGCTCCACAGAATTGCCTCTTGTTTGAAATAATCGCCAAACGAAAAATTCCCAAGCATTTCAAAAAAGGTATGATGCCGCGCGGTATTACCCACATTTTCAAGATCATTTGTCCTAAGGCATTTTTGCGAAGACACCGCGCGAGGTTTGGATAAATGTTCTTCTCCCAGAAAATTCTTTTTAAACTGCACCATACCGGCGATAGAAAATAAAACGCTGGGATCTTCCGGGACTAAAGAAGCTGAGGAACAAATCAAATGGCCTTTTTCTCCAAAATATTCAAGAAATTTTTTTCGTATTTCGTTTCCAGTCATTGTAACAGATTCCTCGCTCCCGCTCGGAATGACAAACCACTTCGTTCGGGATAACAGAATGACAATAAACAGACGAATACACGGATTCGCCCTTACTTCTTTTTTACTTCCTCTGTTTTTTCCTGCGCTTTTGGCAGTCCGGCTTTCTCTCTAATCTTCATCTCAATTTCATCCGCAAGTTTTGGGTTACCTTTCAAAAATCCTTTCGCATTTTCACGCCCCTGTCCAATTCGTTCATTTTTATAGGTATACCAGGACCCGCTTTTTTCAATAATCGCAAATTGCACCGCAACATCCAACAGGCTTCCAACACGGGAAATTCCTTCATCAAACATCAAATCAAATTCCGCTTTTTTGAAAGGAGCGGCAACCTTATTTTTTACCACCTTAACCCGTGTAGTATATCCAATTACAGCCTCTCCCTCTTTAATCGGGCTCACCTTGCTAACCTCCAGCCTCACTGATGAATAAAATTTCAATGCCCTGCCACCGGGTGTTGTCTGGGGATTACCAAACACAATTCCAATCTTTTCTCTGATTTGGTTTATAAAAATAACACTTGTCTTGGATTTATGAATACACGAAGTTAATTTTCTTAATGCCTGAGACATTAATCTTGCCTGCAATCCCATATGCTGGGCCCCCATATCTCCCTCAATCTCAGCCCTCGGAACCAAAGCGGCAACCGAATCGATAACAATAACATCAATTGCACCGCTTCTGACTAATGTCTCACAAATTTCCAACGCCTGTTCCCCTGTATCAGGCTGGGAAACCAAAAGATTATCGATATCAACCCCTATTTTTTTCGCGTAAGTCGGGTCCAATGCGTGTTCCACGTCAATAAACGCGCATACCCCTCCCTGTTTTTGCGCATTAGACACCACTTGAAGGCACAAAGTGGTCTTGCCCGAAGACTCCTGTCCAAAAATCTCTACCACTCTTCCGCGTGGAATACCGCCAACACCTAATGCCATATCCAGCGAAATAGCTGTAGTTGAGATAGACGGGACATCTTTTTTCGCGGCCTCCTCCCCCAACTTCATTATGGAACCCTTGCCAAACTGTTTTTCTATCTGTAATAATGCAGTCTCCAATGCCTTCCCGCGGTTATCAGTCATTTTTCTTCCCCTCCCATGTTAACATGTTATTTCCAACAAAATTTCACGTAATAATTCTAACGCTTTTTGGGCCGTCTGGTTTTTGATATCCTGTCTTTGGCCGTCAAACCGATATTCTTTACAAACAATCTTATTATCCATAACTATGGCAATATAAACTAATCCAACCGGTTTTTCCTTAGTCCCGCCATCAGGCCCCGCAATCCCGGTTATTCCTAAACCAACATCTGCTTGCGCCAATTTTTTTGCCCGTTTAGCCATAGCTGTTGCCACATGGGAACTTACCGCCCCAAATTCCCGCAAAACATCAATCGGAACGCCTAAAACCTTATTTTTAACCTCATCGCTATAGGCAACAAGCGACATCTCAAAATATTTTGAACTCCCGGGAATATTTGTTATCCTGTGTCCAACTAAACCTCCAGCGCAAGATTCCGCCACAGCTAAGGTCAGCTTCTGCTTGACAAATAATTCCTTAAGTTCTGATTCTACTAGATTATTTTCTGTCGACATATTGAAGGGCATTATAATTGATTTTAATATGATAGTCAAGATGTCCGCTTTTGGTTTACGCTACCCAACAAGCCTATAGGAAAAGTCCTTTTTAGAAAATAGTTATTCTCGTTCCTTCTCCATAATTTACTTTGTTCCATATGCCTGATCGTGCGGTCCGATATCAATAAATTTAATTGTATCAGCAGAACACTCATCGCAATTGCTGCATCGAACTATCTCGTCATCGCCTTTTTTACGACAAACATTACAGTATAAAAATATGATTATAAAATTCCTTTTCACCGGATAGCTGTAAAACCCTCTAAAATTACCCCTTAGTGGTTCTCCTAAAGCAATAGGATTTGCTATAATCATATCCACTTTCTTTTTTATATCCTTTCTTATTGAACCATATTTTTTTAAAGAACCCAGAAAATCATCACTAAAAAGGACATTCATTTAAATACCTCTGCGTATTTATGCCACTTCATTTTTCCTGAACGGATTTTAGAAATACTCTCCAGCAGGCTTTCGCTAAATTTCGGATCGCTTATAATTATCTCGGTTTGGTTATTTTCATTGACACGTTTAAGATTTAAAACGAACTGCGTGAAAATTTCAGAAACAGATGTTCTTTGCTCCTGCACATAAATCTTTGCATACTCTATTAGATCTTTATCCAGTGTGAGATTTAATTTTTCTTTTCTCATCATAATGTCGCCCTCCTATACGGGTAATATACACCCTTTATACGCATATGTCAACCTATCTCTTTCACAACCTTAATAAGAGTAGAAAATAAATCTTTTTCCGGTATCTTTCTGATAATCTTCCCCTTTTTAAACAAAAGTCCGCAAGCTTTTCCCGCCGCAATGCCGATATCCGCTTCGCGAGCCTCCCCCGGGCCGTTAACCGCGCATCCCATTACAGCTATTTTTATGGATTTTTTGATTCCTTTAACCGCGTTTTCAACTTTTCTTGTTAATTTTATCAAGTCAACTTCACATCTGCCGCAAGTCGGGCAAGAAATAATCTCAGGGCCTGTTTTTCTTAAACCGATGGATTCCAAAATTTTACAACCCAGTAAAACTTCTTCCTTAGGCACAGCAGTCAATGAAACCCTGATAGTATCTCCAATCCCACGCAAGAGAAGCGACCCAATACCAATACTTGATTTTACCATTCCCGGATAAAACGGCCCTGCGGCAGTAACCCCCAGATGCAATGGATAATCGCATTTTTCCGAAAGTACTTCATACGCTTCCACAGTCACTGGGACATCAGAACCTTTGAGGGAGACGACTATATCATAAAACTTTTCTTTTTCAAAAATAGAGATTTCAGACAATGCGCTTTTCACCATTGAACGGGAAGGAGTTGACCCGCTGTTAACACCGATACGAATAGGAATTCCCCTGGCTTTAGCCGCTTTTATTACCTGACGAATATGTCCGCTGTCTCCAATATTCCCGGGATTAATTCTCACTTTATCGACTCCCTGCTTTATTGATTCCAGCGCCAAGCGATAATCAAAATGGATATCCGCAACCAAAGGGATTTTTATCTTTTTTTTGATTTCACCTAAACGACTCGCGGCTTCATGGTTTAAGACCGCTACACGAATAATTTCACATCCGAATTTTTCCAATGACCGTATCTGCTTCACTGTGGCAGGGACATCGCGCGTGTCGGTCTTTGTCATTGACTGGACTGTTATTGGCGAGTTGCCGCCGATAAATAAATTTCCGACTTTTACTTTTCTGGTTTTTCGTCTTGGACTTGACATTTATTTTTTAACCGCACAATTGCCGGTATAAGATTCCTCGCTTCGTTCGGAATGACAATGCTCTTTCATCTAAAAATCCCCCTTTTATTCCCCCTTTGTAACCTGCCTGCGGTAGGCAGGAAGGGGGATTTAGGGGGATTTTTTAGTTTTCGCCGCTTCCAGCGCTTTTGCGGTATCCTGAATAAAAGTTTTTACACCCGCGCGGGTATTTCTATGATCCGCCATTCTGTTAATTAAACCAGGCGGGATTGTTAAAATATGCGCACCGGACAACGCGGATTCCTGCACATCCCTTATGCCTCTTATACTTGCCACAATAATTTTAGTTTTATATTGCGGCCAATGTGAAAGCCATGTACATGCCTGAGAAACAAGAATTGATGAATCATGCCCCTCATCTTCCGCCCGTCCCGCAAAAATACTCGCGTACGTGGCATTTGACTTAACCGCCAAAATAAACTGCCCAAAAGACAAAATAAGAGTGGCATTAACTTTTATACCTTCTTCTTCCAATTGTTTTACCACGTTTGTGCATGGAACGCCGTCAGCGTTGATTATTGGAATCTTAATCGCGATATTTTTTGCCCACTTTGAAATAATCCTCGCCTGTTCAAGCATTTCTTTAGGATCATTGCTGGTCACTTCAACACTCAATGGCCTTGGATAAATCAAACCGGCTAATTCCTTGGAGCCTTTTTCGATATCAAGCACACCATCTTTAAACATGATGCTGGGATTGGTAGTAACACCATCCGCCACCCCGCAATCAATCCATTTTTTAATCTCGCTTTTATTGGCGCTATCAATAAAAATTTCCATTTATTCTCCTTTTTTAAATTTAAAATAAAAAAACATCGCAATGATCAAAGTAAAAAATGTTGTCATATTGGCAAAAATTATGACAATGTCTTTCAGATGAAACCCATATAGCGCCCAAAGGAATACTCCAATACTAATTTGGATCAATGTCAGTAAACTTACATTTTCAACAGACTTTGTTTTAAACATCTTGACTATTTGCGGAACAAATCCAAACATTGTTAAACTAGCCGCAAAAAAACCTATTACCTTCCACATAATCTATTTTCCCTAATTATCTTCCCACTCCAATATACTCAAATCCCATTTTTTTTATTTTATCCGGTTCGAATATATTCCGCAGATCAAAAATAAGTTTATTTTTTAGTAACTTTTTTAATCTAATAAAATCTATCTCGCGAAACTCGTTCCATTCTGTAAGGAATACTATAGCATCGCTGTTTTTTGCTGTTTCATAAATATTATCGCAATATTTTATTCTTGAAGAAAATATTTTTTTTGCCTCGTCCATAGCCACAGGATCAAATGCCTTTATCGTTGCCCCATTTTTTAATAACTCGTTTATTATAACTATGGCGGGCGCGTCCCTCATATCATCCGTATTCGGTTTAAAAGAAAGCCCTAAAATTCCAATAATCTTATTTTTCATATTTCCCATTTTTTCTTCAATTTTTCGTGCCATCCATAATTTTTGGTTTTTATTAACTTCCATTACCGCTTTGGCGATTTTAAAATCATACCCGGCCTGTTTAGCCAGAAAATCCAAACCGGCTATATCCTTTGGGAAACAAGACCCTCCATAACCCGGGCCCGCATGCAAAAATTTAGAACCAATACGTTCGTCCAATCCCATTCCGCGTGACACAATTTTAACATCGGCGCCGACTAATTCACATAAACGGGAAATCTCATTAATAAAAGAAACTTTCGCCGCCAAAAAAGTATTAGAGGCATATTTAATCATCTCTGCCGTTTCTAAATTAGTAGCCACAAAATAAGCTCCGGTACTTAAAAACAAGCTGTTATATATATCTTTCATTATTTTTAATGCCTTCTCAGTTTCCGTCCCAATTACAATACGATTAGGACGCATAAAATCCTGTATGGCTGAACCCTCTTTTAAAAATTCCGGATTTGACACTATATCAAAAGAGGTGTGTTTATTTTTCAGATTGTCTCTTGTGATTTTTTCTAAACGCCTGCAGGTCCCAATAGGAACTGTGCTTTTATTTACTACCACTTTATAAGAATTGATGCTTTTTCCGATTTGGGAAGCCACAAATTCTACCGCGCTAAGATCCGGTTCACCATTTGGTTTCCCCGGTGTTCCCACGGCGATAAATACTACCTTTGAGACTTTAATCCCAGTAGCTAAATCCGTACTAAATTTTAACCGCCCATTTTTACTATTACGTTTTACTATTTCTTCCAGTCCGGGCTCATATATAGGAATAATTCCTTGTCTAAGTTTATCTATCTTCTCTTTATTTATATCAACACAAATAACATCGTTCCCCAAATCCGCAAGGCATACACCCGCAACAAGACCTACATATCCTGTACCGATTATACATATCTTCATAAAAGCTCCTGTTAAAGACGTGAAACGTGAAACGTAAAATGTAAAACGTTAATAGTAAATAACATCTTTTACTTATTACATTTTACGTTTCACATTTCACGTTTCACGCTCATTTATTCTTAAAATAACTAATGGTTTTAAAGAGTCCATCTTCCATCGAAACTTTTGGCTGCCAATTCAATATCTTGCCAGCTTTAGTTATATCCGGCCTCCGCATTTTAGGATCATCCTGCGGTAAAGGATGAAAAATAATTTTGCCATTACTGCCTGTAATTTTTTTAATAATCTTCGCAAATTTCAAAACAGTCATTTCATTCGGATTCCCTAAATTCACAGGCCCCAATTCTTTGGAACACAGCATCTTATATATTCCCGCTATTAAATCGGATACATAGCAAAAACTGCGGGTCTGACTGCCATCCCCAAAAATAGTGAGAGATTTTCCTTCCAGCGCCTGTCCAATAAAAGTTGGAACTACACGGCCGTCATCAGTTCGCATACGCGGCCCAAATGTGTTAAAAATACGGATAACCCTTATGTCAACATTGTAATAACGATGATACGCGAATGTAATTGCTTCCGCGTAGCGTTTTGCCTCATCATATACCGCCCGCGGGCCGATTGAATTTACATTTCCCCAATAACTTTCAGACTGTGGATGTATTAGCGGGTCCCCGTAAACTTCAGAAGTAGAGGCAAGTAAAAACACCGCCTTCTTTTTCTTAGCCAATTCCAACACATTTTCCGTGCCTAAGGAACCTGCCCTCAGGGTCTCAATGGGATATTTTAAATAATTTATTGGGCTGGCCGGAGACGCAAAGTTTAAAACATAATCCAAATCTTCTTTTATAGATAAAGAATTAGTAATATCATGCCGGATAAATTTAAAATTTTTATTACCCAAAAGATGAGAAATATTATCTTTTATTCCTGTAATAAAATTATCCACACAGATTACATAATACCCTTTTTTTATAAAAAAATCACACAGATGAGAACCTAAAAAACCGGCACCGCCCGTAATCAGAATATTTTTTTTTGTCATGTTATTTTATTTTCCAAACAACTCATTTTCCACAAATTCACAAAGCATATGCCCTATTAAAATATGCGCCTCCTGAACTCTTGGCGTAGAGGACGATGGGACATGGATGCAGCAATCCGTTAGCTTAGAAATAAGATTATTTTTATCATTGTTTGTTAAACCAATAGTTTTTAATCCGATATTTTTTGCCGTATTAACGGCTTCAATGACATTTTTAGAATTGCCGCTTGTTGAAATCGCGATTAAAGTATCGCCTATTTTTCCTTTAGCCTCAATCTGTCTTGAAAAAACCTTGCAAAAATCATAATCATTTCCAATCGCGGT
>JBDROR010000058.1:0-22120 GCA_043809805.1 bacterium | reverse complement strand
GCCATTGCTTTCCCATTCATTACGGAGTGTTGTGCATATAGAATTTTTATCTTCTTCTGAAAATTTTACACCTTCAAAATCTTCAAATGCTTCTTTTGCAAGGCAAATTGACCCGCAACAATCACAAGAATATATTATTGGATCACTGTTTTCATCAAATTTTCCTATATTGCTTTTACAAAATAAACATTTAGAATTCATAATTTTCCCTTCTGATATTTTTCAACAATATACTTAAAATTTTCGGGCAGACACAGAAACCTACCCCTACAATCTATACCCACTAAATTTATAATAATTTTGTTACACCATCCTCCACCTTATTCTAAAAAGTTCCTCAACCGTTGTCTTTTGTTTTAACCGTTCTTCAATATTCCCGATCAGCGCTTCTCTGAGTTCTTCAAAAAACCAGAAATATTTATCTGGCATATATCGGACATATATAGCTTATTTCGGACAAGCACAACCCCCTGCAATAATTTATACCCACCATTCCTTATATAATAATGTCCGATATGTCCGATAAATGTCTGTTATTTTGCACTTCCATACCTATAATTGGATGCCCCTTACTCTCATGACATTTTTCATGACATTTCCAAAGCTTTCGTAACATTTATATTTGCGCCATGTTATGCGCCATTTCACCTGTTTATGAGCCATAAAATATGCGCCATTTTATGCGCCATATTTCAATATTATGCGCCATGCACTTAAGCGGTATATTTTGTTCCCTTACCAATACCCTCTGCCTTTACTTGTCCCGATTTAACAAGTCCACGTAGATCACGTAATGCGGTACGCCTGGATACCTTATTAATAGCCTGATACAACTCGTTCGTAATGAATCTTTTTTCATTCACCATCAACCTCAATGCCTCAATCTGCCGTTCATTTAAGCCCAATTTTTTAAGATCCGTTTGTCTATACTCTGGAATGCTCGGCACAAGATCGAGAATATTTTCTCCAGGTCCATAAAACTTGATGACAAAAAAATCACCCTCTTCTGATATACCAGGCGCTGAAAGCCCATGCTCTTTCATAAGTTTTTTCATCTTGCCTATCCCTGTGCCGAATCGCTCCATATCCATAGTTTCATGAAAAATATTACAAATTTTCTCATTACGTGTAGCATGATTCCCTTCCAATTTTTTTATATTCAGCCCGGGTAAAAGCCCGCCCGGATTTCTAACTTCAACATGATCGTCAAAAATCGATACCATAATAGGCGCGCCCATTCGGGTATAATCCCGATGAGCGATGGCATTAATAACAGCTTCGCGTATTGCTTCAAACGGGTATTCAGGAATATCCACCCGTTTAAATTCAACAATTTTATTCGCCAATCTTGTGTTTCTTTTAAAAAAGTTTTCCACCTCATTCAGCATTTTATAAATAGAACCCTTAATCTCTTGAGAATCGATCATCGCTAATCTTGAAGTTCCCTTAAACCTGGCAATGCGGATTTCATGATGTGATATATATTCAGTAGGATCTTTACCAAAGAAAAGCAATGCGGCATTGGTTGGATGTAAATCTCCGTTTTCTTTTTTTACCACTTTAAGCGTATCAACCAGAAAATCTTTAATTGAAGTATCAGGAATTAAAACCTTAAGTTTAACAGCGCGATTTTGCAAAAAATCCTTTACTGCTTTTTCATCAATAACGTCATAATTGAGATCTTTGCGTATAGTTACATCAAAAGGCCCTTTTCTAAATTCACCTTTATCATCCAAAAATGAAATGAGGCTATTTAAAATCTGAGTTTTCAGGTCATCTTTATTACTAAATCGCTTATAGATAAATGATGATTTTATAGCTGTGAAAAAACTTTGTGTATCTGAATCACGTTTATTATCCTCATCCGAATTTCCTTTAATAAAAGCAAAAATATCACCTTTGGATTTAGCTTTCAGGAAATGCCTGAATTCACGCTCAGTCGCGGAAAGGCCATCCTTGCCTTTATCTCCGTAACTGCTCCCAATTATGCAAATATATACATCGCTGTCAGCAACATTTTTAAGATAGGTTGAAAACGCGGATTTACTCTTAGCAGGAAGATCTTCGAATAAAAAAACATCAAAATAACCGCGAAGAACAGAATTTCCGATAATTACATCTTTTATCGCAAACCGCTCTTCCCTGAGTTCCTTTTGATTAGCGCTTACAAACAATTTATATTTCATACCACCCTCCACCTTATCCTAAAAAGCTCGTCAATTGTAATTTTCTGTTCCAACCGATTCCCCATGTTCATCTTTTATTCTTTCCATCCCCGCTCAATTCCGCTTCAATATCTTTAATTGAAGGCAGGCTGGATTTGAATTTTTTAGGCAAAGACTGCGTTAAACGGTATTCTGAAACACCGATGGGCTTTTTTATATCGCTTAATGCATATTCCACAACAACTTTGTCTTTGGTTTTGCATATAATTATTCCAATCGTTGGCCGGTCTGATTCACTTTTTAACTGGCGATCTACTGCCGTTACATAGAAATTCAGTTTACCGGCAAACTCCGGTTGAAACGCCACTGTTTTTAATTCTATTACTACATAACAGCGTAATTTTAAATGATAAAAAAGCAAATCTATAAAAAAATCACTTTTGCCAACACATAATGGGACTTGCCGGCCTACATAAGCAAAACCCGTACCCAATTCCAATAAAAATTTTGTTATATGCCCTACAAGAGCATTTTCCAAATCTTTTTCGTTGTATTGTCCGGTTAAACTCAATAAATCAAAAATATACGGATCTTTAAGCGTTTGTATAGCCAAGTCAGATTGAGGAGCTGGAAGGGTTCGGGAAAAATTGCTGACCGCTTTCCCCTCCCTGCGGAAAAGTCCCCATTCTATCTGGTGCACAAGCACCGCACGGCTCCAGTTGTGCTTAATAGTATTTTGCACATAAAACATAGCTTCTTTGATATTTTTGCACTTGGTAATAATGGCAATATTATGTCCCCAGGGGATATTTGTTATTTGTTGCCCGATTTGTCCAACAGGCTGTTGGACAATTGCATTATGTTGACTATAAAAAAGATACCACTTTTTAACATACATCAAATTACTGCGCGAGAATCCTTTCATATCAGGGAATTCGGATGATAAATCTTTGCTTAACTGATCAATTAAACCATCGCCCCATTTAGCCTCAGACTGTTTATTAACAATATCAGCCCCAAGTTCCCAATAAAACATTAAAAGCTCTATATTTACTTTTACAGCGGCCTTAAGCTGTGCCTGTCGAACCTTAGCCTTGATGGCTGACAGCCATTTTATATAATTTTGATCATGCCTTAACTCAAGTTTCATACTACCCTCCACTTTATCCTAAGGAGCTTAAGAAGACGTTGTCCATTTGACAACCCCATTTATATCAAAAATTATCCCAAAAAGCAACAGAACTGCCAAATATCCAAGGCCTTAAATATTATATTGGTTAAAGTCCGAATTTTAGACGAAGTGTGTGTTAAAAATCCTTGTATTCTAGGGACTTACAAAAATTTGCCAAACTCAAGATTTAATTTAAAATTAGAAAATATTGTAAGGTTATAATCGCTGAAAAAATGGTATAATAACGACCAAAATGAAACTCTCAGACTTTAATTACTACCTTCCTCAGGAATTAATCGCACAGTATCCGGCGCAGAAACGCGACCAGTCAAAAATGATGGTTGTCTATCGAAACACCGGTGAAATTTTACACCGCCATTTTAAAGATTTGCCTGATTTCCTTGATGAAAAATATCTGATTGTTTACAACGATTCTAAAGTCACTCCTTGCCGCGCCTTTGGCATAAAAAAGGAAACAGGCGGTAAATTCGAGGTATTTTTCCTCAAAGAAATCGGAAATAATATCTGGGAATGTATGGTTAAACCAAAAAAACGGGCGCGTATCGGAACAAAGATTATCTTTGGAGAAAATTTTATGGAAGGAGAAGTATCGGGATTTGGGAGTGAAGGATTTGTTAACATTAAATTCCCCAGTAGTATCAATATGATCAAATTTCTTAATAAATTTGGACATATGCCGCTGCCACCTTATATAAAAAGGGATTACGCCGTTGAAAATGACGAAATTTTCGACCGAAAAAGATATCAAACTATTTTCGCCGATAAAAACGGATCTATTGCCGCTCCTACAGCAGGTTTGCATTTTACAAAATCCGTTTTAAACAAACTTAACAAAAAAAATATTTCTTTTGCCTCTGTTACACTTCATGTAGGATTGGGAACATTTCTTCCATTGCGGGAAGAAGAAATTGAAAACGAAAAACTTCACTATGAATTTTATTCACTTAAAAAAAATACGGCGGATAAAATAAATCAGACTAAAAACGAAGGCGGGAAAATCGTGGCTGTTGGAACAACAACAACGCGTGTTTTAGAAACACAAAGCACAAAAAACGGAGTTGTCACGGCAAACGAAGGGAAAACCAATTTATTCATTTATCCCGGGAAAAAAATTAAAATCGTTGACACCCTTTTGACCAATTTTCATCTTCCCAAATCAAGTTTATTCCTTCTTGTATCCGCTTTCGCGGGAACAGAACTGATGAAAAAAGCCTATAATGAAGCCGTTCAAAGCAAATATAGATTTTTTAGTTATGGCGACTGCATGCTAATTCTTTAAAAATTCCTCAACTTTGAAAGAACAGTTAATTGCACAAAAATGATAAAAATCCCCCTTAATCCCCCTTTTGCAAAGGGGGAAATAGGGGGAATTCTTACTAGTCCTTGACAAATAATAAAATTTCTTATAGACTATGTCGGAAATAATATGGTTTGTTGAATAATTCGCCAATTTGCCTCTTGCCGTCATTCGGAATCCAGGGGGCTAGATTCCCGCCTTCGCGGGAATGACACAAATTTGCCAAACTTAAGTATAAATACAAATGGGAATAAAAATCATAACAGAAAATTGTATTGGCTGTAACCAGTGTGTTGACGTTTGTTTGTACGAAGCAATAGAGTCAGTTAACGATAAGGTTCAGATTAATGATAAATGCCAGCTATGTAATGCCTGCGTTGACGCGTGCGGTTATGACGCCATAAAAATAGAAAAAGATATTTGCAGTGCTCCCGCTGGCGATAAAGAGCTATACAGGGGAATTCTGATTTTTGCTGAACAGCGGGAAGGCAAACTGCATAATGTCGCTTTGGAGCTTTTAAGCCTTGGGAAAAATTTAAGCGAAAAATTAAAAGAAGACCTTTCCGCCGTGCTCATCGGCCACCAGCTTGATGCCCCAATCAAAGAATTAACCGAATATGGCGCGGATGTTATTTATACAGCCTCCGATGTAAAATTAAAAGAATACCATACGCTTCCCTACACAAAAATAATTTGCGATTTAATTATAAAGATTAAACCGGAAATTGTGCTTATTGGAGCCACTACCATCGGACGAGACCTGGCTCCGCGCGCAGCCGCCCGGCTTAAAACGGGGCTGACTGCCGACTGCACGGAATTAGATATTGATCTAGCAAAAAGACTGCTTTTGCAAACCCGTCCCGCTTACGGCGGTAATATTATGGCCACTATCACTTGCCCGCAAAAAAGGCCTC
Organism: bacterium; assembly: GCA_043809805.1. GTDB lineage: Bacteria > JACRDZ01 > JAQUKH01 > JAQUKH01 > JAQUKH01 > JAQUKH01. Next base: position 16,552 of record JBDROR010000058.1, on the reverse strand, counting down.
AAATAGCCACAGTAAGGCCTCATGTATTTAAAAAAGGCATTCCTGTCCCCGACAAAAAAAACAAAATTATAAATTTAACCGCACCTGTTGAAGAAAACTCTATTTGCAAAATTATTAAAATAACAAGGGAACTGAAAGAAAACGTCCATCTTGAAGAAAGTGAAATTATTGTTTCCGGCGGAAGAGGGATAAAAAACGCGGAAAATTTTTCGTTGCTTTTTGAGTTCGCGAAAATCCTTAAAGGAACTGTAGGAGCGTCCAGAGCCGCAGTGGACGCGGGCTGGATTTCTTCATACCATCAGGTGGGACAAACAGGAAAAACGGTGTCTCCAAAAATTTATATTGCATGCGGTATATCAGGCGCGATTCAGCATCTTGCGGGAATGCAGTCTTCAGATATTATTATTGCTATAAACAAGGATACAAACGCGCCTATTTTTAATGTGGCTACGTATGGAATTGTCGGAGATTTGTTTGAGATTATCCCTATACTAATCAGAGAATTAAAGTAATAGGTCGAAATGACAAAATTGTTCGGTCCGGTTGTCATTCCGAACGAAGTGAGGAATCTTATACTGGCAAAGTTATACGGTCGAAATGACAGTTATTCTATAACCTCATAATTATTCCCACTTCTTTTTATTTTATAACCTAATTTATAAAGTACACGAGCGGCCGCCCGTTTTTTTTCATCATTAGTACCTTTAAGGGCATCCTTCAAACTCGGAACCGCCGGCTTGCCTATTTTTTCTAACGCCCACGCGACATTTCCTCTCACTGTAGCATCATCGTCATTCCAAGCATTAATTAAAAATGGAATGGCTTTTGGATCTTTCAATTCCGCTAATGTCTCAATCACCGCTCGCTGGGTATAATTATCCGCGTCACTTAAAAGATTACATAACGGATCAAAAATAAAATCATTTTTCAAATCAAACGCGCCTCGCAGCGGTATCAATCTGGTTACATTTCTTACCGCGGCCAAACAGACGCCACTGTCCGCGTCAGAAAATAATTTAACAAGAATATCGGTTATTTTATTTAACATTTCTTGCTCTTTATCCGTTAAACTTTTTTTACCTCCGCTATCTTTATAAATTTTAGAAATTAATTTATACTCTATCTCTCCGATGGCCCATGCGGCGTTCTTTCTAATATTTATCCATGCTCTTTTCTCTTCCTCAGACATTTTTCCTGAATTTTTGGATATATTTTCATCCTCCAAAAAGTAAATAATTTCAGGGAGAACACTTTCATTCCCTTTATCACCCAAAATATTGATCGCATTAGCCTTAATCTGTAAATTATTATCTTTTAAACGTTCCAATTGTATCTTTATTTCATCCATACCGGATACTGTTATCCCCGCTTCTTTAACCTCTTCTTCTAAGACATAACCGATATCCACTTCAATGTCATTGAGCATTTTACCTATAGACGCATTATTCCCCACTACTTCTGTAATTTCCAATTTATTGATCACCTCATTATTATTATCAAAAATCTGAAAAATCATTCCAACATTAATATTATCTTGCCAGCCTAAATCCGTAAAAATATAATTTTTTTCAATCATAGTGATCTTTCCGCGTTTTTTCTTTAATTTATCCAGTTTCGATTTGCCGCTGGCCGTGAGCATTTGCTTAAGGTTGGCAATTACCTGATTTACAGCCTCTTTTATTTTCACATTTTGCGTTTCCGACGCCATCTTTGCTAAAGGCGCAATTGTCTTTTCAATTCTCATTTCTCCCAATGCCTCGATGATAATTAATTTTCTTGAATCATCTGATTTAAGCAAGTCTGCGATCAATCTATCCGCTGCCGCGCTGCTCATTCCTCTTAAACATTCAATAACCTTTATTCGCTCCATACCGCCGCCGGACGCGTATAATTTATCAATAAGGGAATCCAAAATCTTATCAGGTGTAAGCCTGGAAATAAGTTGGACCGCTTTATTCCGCAAGGTTGCTTCTCCCAACAGATCAACTAACATCTTTGGATACTCTATGCTTATTTTTATTATTGTGTCAACCAATATGTTATTTGACTGGACAAAATTACCATCCCAATAGCTAATCAGCGGGATTAAACTGTCTTTCCCAATTCTAGTCAGGATATCCATCATACAAATTTTTAAACTTACATCCTTACCCTCATATGTTTTGATGAGTTTATCAACCACCGGCGCCCCGATTTTCACCAAAACCGAACCAGCCCTTTCCATATAAACACTATCAGATCCTCCTTTGAAAATATTAATAAGTGAATCAATGGAGATATCCTGCAGACAGATTAAAGAATTTTCTATTTCTGTTTCAAGATATAGATTCTCAACAACCAGATTATTTAGTAAAATATCAACAGCCTGCGAGTCAGACATCTGGCCAAGGCTTTTTGCGGCCGCTAATTTAACTTCCTTTTTATTATCATTAATAAGGCTTGAAAGGGCGAGAAACACATCGGAATTTATAAATTTAAATGAATATTCGGCCGCTTGTTTTCTTAAAACATAATCCTCCGACTTTGCCATTTCTATTATTAAGTCTTTGCCGCTATAATCGCCAAAAGAGGCCAATTGGTAAGCCAATAACAATCTATATCTGCCGGATATTTTGTCTTCATATAAAAACTTTATAATTGGTATTGCCTCTTTGTTATTTAGTTCAGTTAATCCAGCGATAGCCGCCATCTGAAATGGATTGGAATTATTTTTAGCAATATCTAACAACTCCGAATCTATTTTTTTATCCCATTTAATCAAGGTGATCAAAGCGGCCTGCCGTACTTCAAGATATTCAGTATCTCTTAATAAAAGATTAATCAATTTTTGCTCAATTTCCGAATCACTATCAGGAAAATCGCTTAAAGCGCTTGCCGCATGTTTTCGAATCATAAAATTTTCATCATCCAAATAATTATTTAAATATGGAATTAGCCTTTTATCCTGGAACTTTTTCAACGCGTCGATAATGGCAATTTTAAATCCTCTTCCCTCTTTTAATTTTTTTAGCAAAAATTCAAAAGTACCGGATTCTCCAATCTCACCAAGCGACCAAATAACAGTTTCCTTTATCTCAGGGTTTGGATACAAAAATAAATCTTCAAGTATGGAAACCGAACTTTTATCTTTAATTATTCCTAATATTTCTATCGCTTCTCTCTTTAAATCGGTATTTTTGTTAAAAAGTTCGTTCTTAATCAAATCATAACCGGTATAATCTTCCAGCAGGGCTAAATTTCTCGCGGCTTTTAACTTTACATAGGGGTCTATATCTTCTGTTAATACTTCTTTGAAAATCGGAATATATTCTTTAACTTTCAACCTTCCTAAAACAATTAACGCCCCCAGTCTTACCTTAATTTCTTTATCTTTAACCATTCCAAGTATAGCCTTAAAACCATTTTTTCCGCCTAGCTCTCCTAAAACATTTATCGCGAAATAACGAACGGACCTATCTCTATGCCCTAACATTCTTATCATAGGCATCATAATTCCTTCATCCCCAATCTCGCCTAAGGAAATAACCGCTGCCCTTACCACTTTTGGAGAGGAATCCTCTAACATTCCCAAAAGAGGCTTCACCGCCCTTCTATCCCTTAAATTCCCTAATGACACAGCCGCCGATTCTCTGGTATCAGAGATTGGATCTTTCAACATAAGAATAATAGGCTCCAATGCCTCTTTAAGTCCCAATTTACCGGCGGCAATAATTATATTTTTTCTAACCTCAACATCTTTATCTTTAAATAAATTAAGAATAATCTCTTTGTTTTCCCATTCGGATATATCTTGCAAGATATGGGCGGCTTTCAATCTCACATATTTATCTGTATTCTGCAAAGATTTTTCGATAATTTCCGTATTATAAGGCTCTCCCAATTTATTTAATGATGAAACAGCTGACAGGCGGACAAGCCAACTGTTATCTTTAGCCATTGCGTCTTTAAGAAAAGGTATTGCCTTTTTCATCTTTAGTTTGCCTAAAAATTCCGCCGCGTATTCTCTCTCCTGATCATTGCCTTTTTGAAGAAGCTCGATAGTTTTTTCGAATTCATCTCCGCCGTAAATTTGATAGGCCGGCAAAAATAAAATAATCAATAATATCAGTATTTTTTTCATCCAAAAATCCCATTATCTGTAACAATTTGTCAGTATAAGATTCCTCTCATACATAACTAGATTCCCGCTTTCGCGGGAATGACGGAATATCGTTCTTTAATTTCTTTTTCTATCAATAAAATATGATTATTCTTTCCACAAGTTTCATTTTGAAAAATATTAAAAGCCTCTTTCCTTGCTACCGGAACAACTTTGGCATCACGAATCAAATCAACGATCTTAAATTCCGGCAGGCCATGCTGCCTTGTTCCAAAAAATTCACCAGGCCCTCTTATTTTCAAATCTTCCTCGGCCAACTCAAAACCATCTTGAGTCTTAACGAAAACATTGATCCGTGCCTTCGCGTCAACGGATATCCCTCCTGAAGTTAAAACAATACAATAACTCTGGTTTTCGCTTCTTCCAACCCTGCCTCGTAATTGATGCAATTGGGCCAAACCAAAACGTTCAGCATGTTCTATAAACATAACCGTTGCCCTTGGGACATCAACACCGACTTCAATTACAGTAGTGCTTACCAGCATATCAATATCGCCTTTTCTAAAGGCATACATCATATTATTTTTTTCTTCCGGTTTCATTTTACCATGAAGAAGCCCTAATCGTAAATCAGGAAATATATCCCGTTTAAAATGTTCATACATTTTAGAAGCGGCTTTTAAATCCAACTTCTCGGATTCTTCTACTAAAGGATAAACAAAATAAACCTGATTGCCCTTAGAGATCTCCTGCCGCACAAAATAATACGCTGAATCTCTTTTATTCTCGCCTATCCAACGAGTAATTATCTTCCGTCTCCCTTTGGGAAGCTCGTCAAGAATAGATAAATCCATGTCACCATACAATGTGAGCGCCAAGGTCCTCGGTATAGGAGTCGCTGTCATTACCAATATATGAGGATTAGCCCCTTTTTGCCTTAGCTCGCCTCGTTGGCCTACACCAAAACGATGTTGTTCATCAATCACAACCATACCTAAACGGTTAAATTTTATTTTCTCCTGAATAAGCGCCTGCGTTCCAACAACAATCTGAATCGTCCCGTCAGACAACCCTTTTTCTATTCCTTTCCTGTTTTTTACACCTGAAATTAACAGGCTTGTTTTTATATTCAAAGCAGACAAATAACTGTTAATATTTTGAAAATGCTGTTCCGCTAAAATCTCCGTGGGCGCCATAATCGCGCTCTGATAATCACAGGCCGATGCCATGACAAGAGAATAAATCGCGATAATAGTCTTACCCGATCCTACGTCCCCCTGTAACAACCGGCTCATAATCCTACCGCTTGATAAATCATTATTGATCTCGGATAAAACATGTTTTTGCGCGTTGGTTAAAGAAAACGGCAGGCTTTTTAAAAAGCTTTCGGTTAATTTGCTGTCTTTAATAAATTTTATACCCGTTGCTAACGATAAATTTTTTTTGCGAAGCGCCATATTAAATTCAAAAAGGAAAAGCTCATCAAATACAAGGCGCGTTCTCGCGCGCTCTTTACAAATTAAATCTTTTGGAAAATGGATATTATATAGAGCGTCTTTTAATGCTATTAAATTATTTCTTCCTCTGACAATATCCGGCAAAAAATCTGAAATCGAATCTAAATATCTGTCTAACACATTTTGGATAAAGATCCTAAATTGTTTCTGCGAAATATTTTGCGCTAAACGATAAATAGGCACAATCCCCAAAAAAAATTCATCATCCTCTGAATCAACCAACTCAAAATCAGGAGAATTTATTTGCCTGCGGCCTTTATTAACTTCTATTTTTCCTCTAAAAAATATTTTTCCACCGGTATTAAATTTTTCTTTTAAATACGGCTGATTAAACCAGATTCCTTCCAATATCCCTGTCCCATCCCTGATTAAAACCTTAAGGATAGAATAAACATACCCCCTTGTTCCGGGCTTAAATTCATTTGAAGAAATAATTACGCCCTTTACAGTCTCCCGTTCGCCCGGGATTGTAAAACTGATTGGTTTAATATTACTTCTATCATCATAATCCCTCGGAACATAATATAATAAATCAATAATATTAAAAATACCCAGTCTGTTCAGAACCTTTGCCCTATAAGGCCCCACACCTTTTAAATATTGAATATTGCCTGTTTTTTCTTGACACATAGTTTTTGTATGATATAATCCCGCTGATTGGTTAACCTTAATAAAGGAGTTACAACATGGCCCGAGCATGTGCTGTTTGCGGTAAAGGAACACTAAAGGGAAATAGTGTAAGTCATGCCAACAATAAAACCAAACGCGATTTTTTGCCAAACCTCCAAAAAGCAAAAATAACCGTAAAAGGCCACACAAAACAATCTCTTGTGTGTACCAGTTGTTTAAAAGCCGGCAAGACCGTAAAATCCTAAACTCACCATCAGAATGGCAACACTGGATTCCCGCATTCGCGGGAATGACGGTCATGTTGCCATTGCAGCCAACCACTTTTGTCATTTTGAACACACAATTTTGTCATTTCGAACGAAGTGAGAAATCTTTCTTCAATTGGACAGCAAGTATAAGATTCCTCGCTCCCGCTCGGAATGACAATAACGCAACTCTTTCCTTATCTCTAGTATAATGATATACCCGCACCTTTAATCGGCTCAATTTGATATGGAAGATATTTTACGACACCTAATTTATTTCTCCCCATTTCTTCCTGATCTTCTTCCTCATCATCTGAAAACATACTAAAAGTTTTTTCTTCAGCATCCTCACTCGCTTGAGCTTCTTCCTTAATTGAGTTCCCGTCATAAATTAATTTGGCAATTATATCCCTATTCTCCGCTCCCCAATAATTATCCATCGCGTTAACCCGCATAATATACTTATCCATTTTTATCGCGTATTCAATATTATTGACTATATCATTAAAACTTACTAAAAATTTTCGATAATCGTTCTCTATTTGAATACCAATCTTGTTTCCTTTTATTATATTTTTAAATACCATGGGACAAGCCTCATCAATATAAATTCCGGATTCTCTATTTTTTGTTATTTCATTATTCGCTATAATTGGCGGAGAATAAGTCGCGCACCGAATACCTTTACTATTCTCTGAAATCAAATTATCCAAAATCCACGGGCTTGATATCTCTTCGCAATTTATACCGATCTCGTTAAACTTAATGGTATTGGTAGCTGTTTTGGGTTTAGAAACCGCTTTAACATTAATGCCTATTTTATTTCTCAAAATCTTATTTTTATTAATAATGGGATTGGACTGATGAATTAATATTCCATAGTTATTGTCCATTATAGAACATTCTGTAATTTTCGAATCTGAACGATCGGTGCAAATAACACCTGATTCGGAACATTTTTCAATAATACCATTTTTTATTAAAATTGACGCCGCCTCTAAACGAATACCATTCTTAGCATAACTCAAATGAAATTCTTCAAATTGGCTTTTAACCCTGGAGCGGATAATGGAAATACCTTCCCAATCTTCAGGCGAGGGTATTTCTTTACGAGACGTAAAAATAACCGGATTACCCGGAGCCCCGCGAACGATAATATTCCCCTCAATAATCAATTCCCCTTTGTTAGCCTGTTTTTGGCTGTAACCCGCGTCTTCGAACAATATTCTTACCCCCTTCTCAATTATCATAGAAAAACCTTCAGGCAGATTTATTTGACCGCGAATAATATACGGGCTGCCCGCGGCAGTCAACCTGATATTTTCAGTAATCGTCCCTCGCAGTTCACTCGCGTTCTGGGAGCCAGCCAAATTAACCTTCGCGATTAACGGCACTGTTTCAATATCATTCCCTTTTTTATACCTAACATAAATTATCTTTTCTCCATCTCCCTGCGAAAGGATAAATTTCTTTTCCGGAGTAAAATCCTGCCATATCGCGTCTTTAAAATCAGGACTCTCGCTAAGCAAAACTTCCGAGGCCCCCTTTGCTTCCATTGAAAGAGTTATTTCCGAAGACCGGGTATAATTTCCTTCTTTCACGCTAAATTTAGCTGTCCGATAAAAGGCCAATGTCTCCGGCCTTGTGTCAAAGAAAAAGGTATGATCCGCGGTAGGGTCCATTATATTACCAATAACCCCCTCCGCATTCTCAATAACAATAGTAATATTCCCTCCCATATCTTCTTCCATTACAATAGGAGGAGTTATATAAACATCACTCTCCAACTCATCCGTGCCAAACTCCCCGCCTTCTTCCGGAACCACAGGTGACTTTTTTCCATCGCCAATCAATGTAATTTTAGGGATAATATTGGGATTTAACGTTTCGCTAAAAACAATGCTAATACGAAAATCATTTTTAATACAAACCGGGCGTTCATACATATACGCGATAACCTCCGGTTTAGTATCAAGGTCTTCCCATCCTTCCCATTCTTCTTCCCATTCTTCGGATTCTTCTTGCGAAGAATCGAAAGATACTTCAGTTGAAGAAAAAACTGCCGTATCCGCGGATTCCGCGTCAACCGCCGTCGAGGAAAAAACCGCCGTTGTTGACTCTTCAACCGCCGTACCTACAATAACTTTATCCATTTTTTGCCATGCACCGACACTTTTTATCATCTCCTCCGCCTCCAAATGGACCTCATTGAGATGACAGCTGTAGCACAATTGCCATTTATCATTACGCATTCTTAGAAAACTGTTGGTATCATCACCTTCCACGTTTATTACATATTTCCCAGTTTTGGGATCAATTGGATGGCGAATGTTTTTTCTTTCAGGATCCCATTGATGAGGCTCATGACAGGTGGCGCAGCCTACATACATATCATCCTTTCCCTTCCAAAGAAAATCATTCTGAGTATAAAAAGGCAATGGAATTTCCGGAAGTTTAAGCGATTTATCATATTCCGGGAATTTAATAATCTTATGATGCACAGAAATTTTCTTAGGATCAGCTATTCCTCCGCTATCACGATGACACGCGTAACAAAGCGGCTTAAAAACAGGGAAATCTTCTTTTTCTCGTTGTCCAACGGTTAATTCTTTCGCTGAGATTGAACGTCCGGCGCCTCCATGCGCCTGATGACACGCGGAACATATACCGGACTCAAAAACAGTTTTCCCGTCAACGTTTTTCACGGTTGGAGCGGCTACCGACATATCATGATCCGTCCCTATTGTCCCGATATATTTATAGTGGCAATCCATACACAAGTCAGTTGATATATCGCACGCCTTTCTTAAAAAACTATTCCTTCCATCTCCTTCCATACCCTTTTGCATTTTTTGATCATCTAAGACCTCATCTCCCACCTCCAACACAACATCCTCATCCACAGAAAGAGTTTGCGCGAAAATTTTAAAGTTCGCTGAAAAAGGATTTATCTTTTCAATCTTTAATTTCGCGGCTATCTTTTTCTTTTTTAAAATCGAAAGGATCTCTCCTTCTTTAAGTTCTCTGCTCGACGGATACCCTGTCGGATCAATATATGAAAACTCCTCCGCGACATGCACTATCTTTCCCATAATTTTATTTCTTACATTTTCCGCATCAAAAATACCCGATGCCCGATCCTGTTTTTCGTACTGTTTTGGGCTCCATTGATGCGCGAAATGACAGGTAAGGCATCCAATCTCGCCTTCCACATTATCAACTTTCCCATCTCTGGTATATAAAGGCAATGAAGTGGACATATCTTTTTTTGTAATTTTTACATCATTCGGATGGCTATGTTCGCCTACCTTTGTCACCGCAATTTTACCTTCATAATGACAGCTCTGGCACTGTTTAGTAACTATACTATCACCAGGGCCTAATGGTTTTGCCCATCTTTGAGCTTCACCGCCATTATGGGAAAGATGGCATGCCGAACAAGAACCGGATTGAGATACTAATTCACCGTTAATATTTGGTTCATTGGGAATTGTTACTGATAAGTCATGATCCGTGTTAATCATTAAAGCCTCAAGCTGGTGGCAATCAAGACAAAGGGTTGACTCCCTATCATTGCGCAGCCTTAAAAAACTGTTTGTTCCATCTCCATCCACGTTAACTCCGCGGCCGGGACCTCGAAAGGAAGGAGTCCATTGATGACTCGAATGGCATGTATTACAATACATCTTTCCATCCACCCGCTTTGTTATATCCGGGGTAAAAAGCGGAAGACTTGTGGTTAGCCCTGCCTCAAAAATTGATATTCCCGTCGGATGAGAATGTTTACCGGTTTGTTTTTTCTCCGCGCAATTCCCGGGGGAATGACAGCTAAAACAAAGAGTCGCGACCAAATCATCTTTAACAAGCACCGGAATCCGTGCCCAAAGTTTTAACTCCAACCCATTATGAACTAAATGACAGACTCCACAAGTACCTGACTCTTTAATCGTCTGCCCGATAACATTAACCGACTTGGGCGCGGTAATATTTAAATCATGTTCCGTATTGGTAATTAATACATTCTCAATATGACAATCCCCGCAAAGAACGGAAGTAGAATCATTTTTCAGGCGCAGAAAACTATTAATTATGTTTCCTTCTTCATTTTTACTGTTACGCCCCTTAGAGGTATCATTCGGATCCCATTGATGCACGTCATGACAGGTAGCACAAGTCACATCTCCATATACATTTTTTTCATCCTCTTTCGGCCACATTCTTTTTCCTATATCGCTGTATAAAGGCAAAGTCGGAACTACCTCATACCCCGGCAGCCCGCAGTCTATCGGATGAGTTATCTCACCAATCAGCTTTTTCTCGCCGCATTTCTTCTCACTATGACAACTCTCGCACTCTCTTGTAATCACCCCGCCTTTTCCTGTACTTGTGTCTAACACTTTTGACCACAAAATTTTATCATTAGCGTTATGTGCTATATGACAAGCGCCGCAAATACCGCTCTCAGACGTAGTTTGATTTATAATATTTTTCTCATCCTTAGCCGTAATGCGAAGATCATGGTCCGTAAAAGCTGTAGGTTTATTAGAATGGCAATCCATACATAATTCTGATTCCTCTTTATCTTTTATCCTTAAAAAACTATTTAACCTTGTTCCCTCAATATTTTTTTTATTCCTGCCGGCAGTTGTGTCTTCAGGATCCCATTGATGGACGTTATGGCATGTTCCACAGGTCATCAAAAGCTCGTTTTTTCTTTCCTCTCTTCTTTCCCTTTAACAACCTTTCCACTGCTATCGTAAAGAGGTAATATCGTTTCCCCATCCGTATATTTCATATCAACAAAAATACTATGAGAATTTTCCCCTATTAATTTTTTTTCTCCGGATTTTCCCTGCCAATGACAGCTCTCCCGGCATAAAAGAGTTATAGCGTCAGCATCACCCTTTACCTCTTTAGCCCAAACATTCGCCTGATTTCCATTGTGCATATAATGACAACTCTCACAGACACCGCTTTCTTCCGCTGTTTCTCCGCGGCTATTTTTCTCCTCAGGGGCAGTAACCCTTAGATCATGTTCTGTTCCTTCAATCACCTCATATCCGGTATGACATCCACCGCAAAATTTATATTCCTTCTTATTATAAACCATCCTTAAAAAACTATTTTTACCATCGCCTTCCTGATTTTCAGGACTTCCTTTGCCGGGATCCGACGGATCCCATTGATGGACATTATGACAGCTTCCGCAGGTAACAAATCCTTCTTTATTTATAGCTTCAGGCTCAACCCGTATAATCCCGCCTAATTTATTATATAAAGGCAGTGATGTTTGTTTACGGTTTGTCTCTTCTATTTTGACATTTGTGCTATGCCGATACTCCCCTGCCAATTTTTTTTCTCCGTTCTTTCCTTCCGCGTGACAGCTAAGACACATCTGTGACACAGGATCATTTAAAGTTGAATCGATTTCACGGCTAAACATTGTAGTTATTGTCCCGCCGTGGGCCACATGACATACCCCGCAAATACCGCTTTCCGTCTGCGTCTTTCCCCGAATATTTTTATCCAATGGCGCGATTTTTTCCAAATTATGTTCACTGCGAAGAACAGGTTCTTTATCGTCATGACATTTTCTGCAAAAACCGGAATTATTATTTTCCATCACCAGATTGGCTGTATTTTTATAAGCGCCGTGTGATTTATGGCATGTATAACATATTACTTTATTTCCCTCGCCTAATTTTGCGCCGGCAGCCAAGATGTCTTTATTTATTTTTATAAATTCCGACGCCCGATTAACAGGATGCGATAAACCTCCCACGACATAATCCTGATGGCAATACGCGCACAATTCACTGTCGTCAATAGACGCGATAAGATTTCTTGTCCCTTTAACTCCGCCATGCGTTCGATGACAGCTATTACAAATAACCTGATTCTCATTGCTTAACTTGCCGTTTAATTCAGTAATCCTTAAACTTGGCAAATTAACCTTTTCTGTTTTAATATTAATCGGGTGGTTCCCGGTTTTTTCCGCATTTTGTTTACCGCTGCTAAAATTTTTCTGATGGCAATTTTTGCAGAAATTAGAATTATCATTATTGCTTACTAATGCCGCCTTTGAACTGTCCAAAAATTTATTTTCAGCCGCATTGTGGCTAATATGACAAGTATTGCAAGTTACCACGCCTTCTTCCAATCGGGAGGCAAGGCCATTAACAATTTTCATCTCATCTTTTGGTTTTATCATATCAGGATGAGATCCTGTATTTTTCTCTTTTATTCCTTCCCCGCGATACTGTGTATGGCATTTTAGACAAAACTCGCCCTTCTTATTATCCATTGTCAGGATAGGAGTTTCCTTCGCGGCAAAATGAGGCGTGTGGCAGGTCCTGCATGTTAATCTTCCATCATCTCCCTTTACGCTTCTTTTATCAGGTTCCCATTCAGCGGGAATTTTACTTTTTTCGCTCGGGATAACATTTATAGAATGAGTGGTTGTCCCATATTTGTAATCATTTCTGCTTGGATTCTTTCCATGGCAAACCTCGCAAAACTGCGGCCCTGAAACTCCCCCTTCTTCTTTTGTTATTACCAAAAGATTCTTCGTCCCTTTAGGCGCTCCGTGAACTGCGTGACAGGTCTGACATATTATAATCGGTTTTCCCTCTTCTCCCGGCTTGTCTGACAGCGAGATCCTGGCATTCGTTCCGATAAGCTCAGCGGGAAGTTTTTTGCTAAAGACAACTTTAACAGGATGGTCGCCTGTTTTTCTCCCCTGACTCAATTTTATGTGGCATAATTCACAATAAGAAGAATTAACCGATTCCACCCTGAGATTGCTTGTCCCCTGGACAACATGCGGGGTATGGCATGTCCCGCAATATAATTTGCCGTCTTTTGTAAGCGGGAATTTGGGGGGAATAACAACCTTTTCAGTAGGTTTTTGTCCCATAGAATGTTGCTGCCCTTGCCACCGGATAGACCGGTCATCCAGAGTTGAACCATCATGACAGCTATAACACATCATTTCATCCGCCACATATTTTTCGCCCTTATACTCCATAATATCCGTACCCTGTCCAGCTTTTAGACTTATATCATCTTCAAAATGGCATTTGACACATTCTTCATTGGATATATCTTGCTGTTCCAGCGGGACAAACTCTGCGGCCGGCGCAGTTTGCTCCGGTACGGTTTGCTCTGGTTCCCGCGCTTCTTGTGACTTTTGCGATTCCTGCGGTTCCTGTTGCTCTTGCTCGTCATTCCCGCCCCCGATTACAACATTCGAGGGTAAACTCCGGCGGGAATCCATGCTTTGTTGTTCCTGCGATTCTTGAAATTCCTGCTGTTCCTGAGCAAAATCAGAAGAAATATAATTGGATGAAAATAGTGTTAAAAAGAGAAATATTATTAAATATTTTTTCACCAAAAAATTCCTGTAAGTTATTGTCATTTTGACTGTACCACCTGTCATTTCGACCGACCAATCTTTGTCATTTCGACCGAAGGGAGAAATCTTTCCCCGTAAGGGCGACCGGCCGGTCGCCCCTACAATAGATTCCTCGCTCCCGCTCGGAATGACAATATTTAAGGCAACAACATGGTATCCTTCAATGCCCTCCATGGCATAAATGTTTCATTTAAAATAACTGCTGCTGGAAAAACGTTTCGCCTTCCTGCATCCTCTTATAAACATTCAAAACTTCAAAATTCTTTATCCTGCTGTCAGGATAGCCCAATGCTTTAAAATCAAGCAATCCTTCTTTGCGATGGCATTCAGAACATTCCCTGCCTCGTTTTGAAATGGCAAAACCGGAAGATATTTTCCCTTCTTTATCCGATAAAACAAATGTTATTTTTTCACCATTTTTAGAATAAGGGGAAATCCTCGCTTTATCATCTCCATCATTACCCCTTAAACCCGCCAAAAATGGTCCGCTTCCATCATACCAACGATACATAATCTCGCCTTTCTCCTGTATGACCAATGTGCTATCATCGCCGGCACCGCTTAAAAGTTTTTCTTTTTCCACAATCTCTTTCTTTTTCAAGTGGCACGTCTCACAAACAATCTTCTGCGCGTGTCTATTCATAAACGCCCTGATAGATTTATTCTTTTTATGCACAATTTCCCCATGGCAGACATAACAAACGCTGCGGAATTCAGCGCTTAGATTAAATGTGTCAAATTTGAACGGCAATTTTTTATAAAAATTAAAATAATAATATCCACTTCCGCTCGCGACAATAAATAAAACAATAACAAAATTAATTAAAATATTAAAACTTTTTCCTCGGCTGCCCCATTTGCCTAAAAAATCCAGGATATAATGAATCAGCATTCCGCCGACTGTAATAAGAAGAATATAAAATAAAATTTTTTCTATCCAATATATAATTTTTTTTCTTTGCCCGCGATAAATAAAATGCTCGCTCCCCTGCGCGAACGCAGATTTGGCGTTTGGATGACAATTCTCTTCTTTGCACATTTCCAGCACATTATCAGGATGAATAGTGGCCAACGGGTCATCTTTTCTCCTGATATCATGATAATTATGACAAGGGATACAACTGGGGGCGTCGGTATCGCCAAATTTAATCATTTCTCCATGAAGCGAGTTAGCATAAGTTTTCTGCGGTTTTATTGAAACCTTATGTTTTTTCATCATATACGCGTCATCGTGGCATTCAAGACATTCTCTTATAATTTCAATCGGGCCTAATTCTCCCACCTTTGTTATACGATGAGGATCATGACAGCCGCACACATCTCTTTCCTCAAAACTCGCGCCATGGACACTGCGAAATACGGTATCATACTGCGGTTTATGACGGTATGCTTTTGGGATGGTCGTATCATCTATATGGCATTCCACCGAACAATCTACTTTTTCAATTTCTTCCGTTTTATGCGGGGTGTTTTTAACGCTGGTATGACAGGCTTGACAAGTCAATTTCGTATGGATGGAATAATCGAACATGTCCTTATCAACAAAAAGTTCTGTCAACTTACCGTCATTATCATATTTACGCATATATTTCTGAGCGTGGCATTCAGAACAATTCTGGTCGTCTTTGGAAAAAACATTTCTCTGCAAACCAAAAAATATTACAAATAAAATAAAAAATGCAAATAATTTATGTAATGTCTTTCGCACCTGAAAATCTCCGTAACTTATTGATATTATTTACTTTTTAGCTTCATATACAAAACTCTAAACCCTAAATCCTAAATTCTAAACAAACTCAAAACACTAAATCCAAAACAACACCCATATTGTATTTTATTGTTTTGAGTTTCGGGTTTTGAGTTTATTTAGGATTTCGAGTTTCGAGTTTAGGATTTTGCCCATACCTTTATCCATTTTTCTCCGCTTCTACAGTACATACCCGCTAAAGATAAACTATTATTTTTGATAATTTTAGAAATAACATCTCTGTCTTCAGTGTCAAACCTAATGGCTAGCCCGCAATCAGTGGCAATTGAACGGGGTTTTAATATAATTTTAATTTTTATCTTTTCTTTTTTTAAAATATTTTCCGCCTGTAAGGTTCTGTGCGTAGTCTGAAAAACCAAAATACATTCCATTTTCGTTGTCCGTCATTCGTATTTCGTTGGTCGTCGGTCGTATTTCATCCTACGTATTGTCATTTCGACCAAAGGGAGAAATCTTTCCTATAGATTCGCCCCTACAATTTTTCCATCAAAAACGGAGAATAAACCACCTTGCCGATATATTCCGAATCCGATTTGTCATATATCTTCTTTTCAATATCCTGGAAATTGCCGGAACCCCAATAATTGTTCAGCGCATCTATATCTTTTTTCTGCGATTCTCCCAGCGTGATATTATATCCGCTGTTTTGATAAATATTATTTTTCTGAATAAATATACTTTCTATTCCCTCCGCGCAAAAAATACCCGTCTGATTTTCCGTGATTGTGTTCAATGTAATAATCGGTTTAGAGTTCCACATCCTCAATCCGATAATATTATTATAAATATAATTCCGGTCAAGCATAACATTAGAATCCGTAAAATGAACCGCTCCCTGATTAAACCGTAATTCGCACTGTGAAATCACCACTGAAGAGG
>JBDROR010000057.1:0-2006 GCA_043809805.1 bacterium | reverse complement strand
CTGCTCAACTACATTAAATAGATATTGTTCATAACTTAATGAATCCTGAGAAGCTCTTCCTGCCTGTTCAGCATACACTTTCCGAACAGTTGTAAGATATAATTCACCTAAAGATTCGTGTAATTGTGTCTGCAAATTATTATCCATAAGCAGCAGCCTCCTTATTAAAACTTAGTAACTCATCGTACGAAGATAAAACTATATCATCTATCTGTACTTCTGTTACCGGGGGAAGCTGATTATTTCTGCATACTATATTTTTTACAGCATCAACTGATATATCTTTACATTCCTGCAATAATATTCGTATAGCATTTTCTGTTACTGATTCCCCTTCTTTAAATGCAACATATAATATATTTAAATATTCCTTGTTAGCTTGCTGTGATGTGTATTTTTTTAAATAATCATAAGCCATCCTAAAATAACTGCTTGGAAACATATCCGATTTATAACGGTAGTTTTCGAAAGCGCCCGGTTTTCTTATAAACCATTCCACAATATGCCGGTATTGTATCCGATGTTTACTTTCCACGCGCAATCTCGGCATTTGTTCAACTATTTTCTGGGCGTACCATACTTCAATATGGCCTGTATATATTTTAATATTTATTTTTTCTCCTATTAATCTGCTATGTACAGAATATGTATTGTGCAATACATTAATTGTACTGCTTGGGCCTACTCCCATATCCAAGGTTTTATAACCGTCAAGGCGACGCGCAGGTAAGCGTCCTAATAAAGCCATTTCCTCTTTAAACCGTTCATTCCGTCCGGCATTTAATTGCTCAAATATTTTAAACAAAAAATGCTGATATTCATCTTGGTCCCTGAAATCATGACTGCCCCTTAACATAAGCGCTTGCCCAACTGCTTTTTTTATTCTCGAATTACGTTGTTCTATATCCCCATTTTCATTCGCCCGGCCAGGATTTATCCTTTCCGGTTCTAAATCATAATATCTTAATAATGATTGATATTTTTGGGTGAATTTCTCAGGATTACAATCTTTGTGCACAGCCGCGCTCATCCTGTCTGTGCGATGTCTTTTGGGAACACCGCCTAATTCCCATAATGCATTCTGCAATCCATTGCTTAAACTTTCAAAACTCTCTGAAAAACAAATTGTTCCTGTCTCCCAGTTTGAATACGTCAGTGTAAAATGGTACAGAAGATGATTAAATGGCTCACCTTGAATGGTTATCCCCAATTTAGACATATGAGTAAAGTCTGAGGCGCTTAATTCCCCGGGATAATGTTTCTGTGGAAAAAATACTTCTTTGCCAGGGCCTTCTGTCGCGCGCCATACTTTTATCCGTCTTTGTAATGTCCTTAACTGGTTGTCTGAATATTTCCCCGGATATTCATGTTGTAAATAATTAAAAATCGTTTTTGCTTCTAAGCCGGGATTCTCTTCCAACATATTATTAACCAATGGCCATTCCGATTCAAATGGATCCTTACGTGTCTTCCAATCATGGGTTTTCTTAGTTTCACTTGGCAGTTTATTGGATTTTGTGTATTTACGAGCGGTCTTTTCATCCATCCCAACCTTTGATGCTGCTATTGCCTTTGTTTCTTCTGTGTTAATGAGCATTCTCAGTCTCCTTACTTGTTGATCAGTAACCATTCAAGCCTCCTTATCTATTAGCTTGAATAGTTTACTATCCCTTTTAATTTTCGGGAATTTTAATTATCGTTGACCGGGAATTATAATTATCGCTCATCATCCCCTTGTTCTCCTAAAGAAATCTCTTCTCAATCTGTTTCATTTTTTCTAGTTTATACAGCTCATCTATCTCTAATCTTAGCAATATACATAATCCAGCAAGCAAATCTTCTCTCTCATTATAATTCAGGGTTTGCGTTTTTATGTCTTCATGCTCTATTTTTTCCTCATAAGTAATCTCTAGTTTTTTATCTTTTAAGTTAACTTCGATTTTTTCTATTCTCATTTTTTCCTCCTTTTTTAAGACATTTAAAAAACCATCGGAAAACAAAAATGG
>JBDROR010000056.1:0-9724 GCA_043809805.1 bacterium | reverse complement strand
CGATAAAAACAAGGAACTGCCTCAGGAATTTATAGATTCAGTTTTAATGAAATATGGTATTTTGAAAAACAAGCCGATAATTGCTCAAATTTCCCGATTTGACCGGTTAAAGGACCCTGTAGGGGTTATCGAGGCTTATTTAAAAGTAAAAAAATATATAGATTGTCAGCTTATTCTCGCGGGCGGGACGGCGGTTGATGATCCTGAAGGGATAAAAGTTTTTGAAGAGGTAAAAGAAAAAGCGGCAAAGAATAAAGATATACATATTTTATTATTATCTCATAATGACCTTGAAATTAATGCTTTACAGAGAGCGTCAACAATTATTGTCCAAAAGTCGATTAAGGAGGGCTTTGGACTAACTGTTGCCGAAGCTCTTTGGAAATCAAAACCTGTAGTTGCTTCTAATGTAGGCGGTATCCCTTTACAAATAACACATAAACATTCCGGTTTGCTTTGCCATTCTATTGACGGCGCCGCGTTTGCCATTAAACAGCTTTTGAACAGCCCTGAATATGCAAGAAAATTAGGAGAAAACGGCAGGGAACATATAAAAAATAATTATTTGATTACGAGACATCTAAAAGATTATATGTTGTTGTTTCTCTCTTTGTATGATAATGAAGATATAGTGTATTTATAGAAGAAATATCTGTGCCAGCAGTGATTGGCGCAAATGGGAATCTGTTGTAGGGGCGCAATTTATTGCGCCCAGCAATCAGGGTGTGATAAATCACGCCCCTACGGAAAAAAGATTTCTCCCTTCGGTCGAAATGACAGAATTGTGCGATCAAAATGACAATTGTGAAAGCGTTGTCATTCCGGGCAGAGCGAGGGATTTGTGGTAATGGTAGTAGGGGAGATCTGGTGAGTCGTCCAATGCGGGGCGATTCACTAAATTGTATATTTTACGAAAGGAGAAAAAGGCTATGGAAGAAGACAGACCGATTAATTTAGGAAACTTGAAAGAAATTCGGCCGCCGGATATCAGTAGCAAGCCAATTTTGGCTGTATTAGTTGTTGGATTAATTGTATTCTTATTGTCATCTTTTTGGTTTACGATAGGGCCTGAGGAAGTTGGTGTTATTCTTAGGCTGGGCAAGTATAACAGGACAATTAATCCGGGATTAAATTATAAATTGCCGTTTGGGATTGAAAGAGTTCATAAGGTTCCCGTGGAACGGCAATTAAAACTTGAATTTGGTTTTCGAACGATTAAGGCGGGGATTCAGACTGAATATTCTACCAGAAAATACCAGGAAGAATCTTTGATGTTAACAGGCGATTTAAATGCCGCCGAAGTGGAATGGATAGTCCAATACCGTATTAGTGATCCTTATAAATATTTATTTAGGGTAAGAAACATTGAGACTACGTTCCGGGATATTAATGAGGCGACTGTGCGTGAAGTTATTGGGGACCGTACTGTAGATGAGGTGTTAACTGTCGGCCGTCAGGAGGTTGCGGATACTGTTACACAGAAACTTCAGGAATTATGTAATCAGTATGAAATGGGAATAAAAATAGAACAGGTGGTATTACAGGATGTAAATCCTCCGGAAACTGTAAAACCCGCGTTTAATGAAGTAAATGAGGCGCAGCAGGAACGTGAGAAACTGATAAATCAGGCATGGTCTGAATATAATAAAGTGGTTCCAAGGGCAAAAGGGGAGGCTGAGAGAACTATTGAAGAGGCGAAGGGATACGCGTTAGAGCGAATTAATAAAGCGCGTGGTGAAGCGGCAAAGTTTAATTCTGTTTTTAAAGAATATTCTAAAGCAAAGGAAGTAACTCACCAGCGTATTTACCTGGAAACGATGGGCAATGTATTAAAAAAAGTCGGTAGAAAATTAATTACAGATGATAAGGCTAGTGGGATTTTGCCCTTATTCCAGTTGGGGAAGGAGAGTATGAAAAATGAATAAAATAAAACAGACTGTCATTATAATTTCAATATTATTTGCTTTGGGAATTGTTATGTCTTTCGCTTTTATTGTAGATGAATCTCATCAGGTAATAATTACACAGTTTGGAAAACCGGTTGGGGAACCGATTTCAACACCTGGTGTTCATTTTAAAATACCCGTCATCCAGAAAGCCCAGTTTTTTGATAAACGTTTTTTAGAATGGGATGGAAATCCCAATCAAATACCCACGAAGGATAAAAGGTTTATCTGGGTGGATACATATGCCCGCTGGCGTATAAAAGATCCTTTGTTATTCTTTCAGCGTGTGCGGGATGAAAGGGGCGCGCATTCAAGATTAGATGATATCCTGGATGGAGAAACGCGCAATGCGGTTGCAAAGCATAATCTGGTTGAGATAATTCGTTCAACTAACCGGAAATATCGAAAAAGTGAGGATCTGTTAGCAGGAGCAACATCTGATCCTTTACTTGAAATTAAATACGGCAGGGATGTTATAACTCGTTCCATTATAGAAGCAGCCGCGGTTCGAACTCTTGAACTTGGAATTGAACTCCTGGATTTAAGGCTTAAGAGGGTTAATTATGTGGAAGAAGTCCAGAGGAAAATATATGAAAGAATGATTACCGAACGTAGAAGAATCGCAGATCAATATCGCTCTGAAGGGCAGGGAGAGGCGTCTAAAATACTTGGTAATAAGGAACGTGAATTGAAAAGGATACAATCCGAGGCGTATAGAACAGCGCAGGAAATTGAAGGGAAAGCGGATGCCGAAGCCACTGAGATTTATGCAAAAGCTTATAACCAAAGCCCTGGATCCCAGAAATTCTATAAATTTTTAAAAACTATGGAAACTTATCCTGAAGTGTTAAGCGATAAAGACTGGCTAATTTTATCTACGGAAGGCGATTTCTTTAAATATCTGAAGAAAAATTCAGAGTAGAAGAATAAAAAATCAGAACGAAGTGAGGAATCTAAGATTTCTCACTTCGTTCGAAATGACAAATTGTTGGTCGAAATGACAAAGAAGGTGGTAGCCGCAGGCTTCAGCCTGCGTGAATAGTGGCAGTGACTAGTGTAGAGTTATCTCGCCACTAATCACTTGGCCAACGCAAGCTAAAGCTTGCGGCTACCATAACTGACCGATTACAGAAAAAACAAATAATATTAACAAGTTACAGAGGAAAAAATGGATACATTGAACATTGCCGCTTTGCTTTTGACTTTAGCGGCTATTTTTAGTTATTTTAATTATCGTTTCATAAAATTGCCGACTGTTATTGGTATTATGTTAATCGCGATACTGATGTCACTAGGCCTTATTTTGTTGGATTTTTTTAAATTAGTGAATATTTATGGATACGCGAACATTTTGTTCAAAAATATTGATTTTAATAAAACTCTTTTGCACGGAATGTTGAGTTTTCTTTTGTTTGCCGGGTCAATACATATTAATCTGGAAGATATTGCGAAACATAAATGGATTATTGGAGTTTTGTCGACATTTAGTGTGGTAATGAGCACTTTTGTTGTCGGGACGATGGCATGGTTCATTTTTAATTTAATAGGCATAAAAATATCTTTTATTTATTCGTTATTATTTGGGTCCCTTATTACACCGACTGATCCTGTGGCGGTAATAGGAATATTAAAAAAAGCGGGAGCATCCAAAAGCCTTGAAACTAAAATAGCGGGAGAAAGCCTTTTTAATGACGGTGTCGCGGTTGTTGTTTTTTTGCTTATTTTAGGGGTTATTACAGGGGGGGACGGAATAACTTTCGGGCATATAGCGCTTTTGTTCGTTGAAGAAGCCATAGGAGGTATTATATTTGGATTAGCTATCGGCTGGATAAGTTATCTGATGTTAAAAAGCGTGGATAATTATCAGGTAGAAATATTAATTACGCTGGCTTTGGTTATGGGCGGTTATGCTCTCGCGAATGCTATTCATGTTTCGGGCCCGATTGCTATAGTTGTTGCCGGGCTTTTAATCGGGAATAAGGGCAGATACCTCGCTATGAGCGATCAGACAAGGAATCGCCTGGATTCTTTTTGGGAATTAATGGATGAGGTTTTAAACGCCGTTCTTTTTCTGCTGATTGGTTTGGAAATATTGGTTATCATTATGTCAAAACAGTATTTAATCGCGGGATTAATAATAATCCCGGTTGTATTGTTGGCGCGTTTTATCAGTGTGGGTTTGCCGATAACTTTGATGAAATCTTTTGTTAAGTTCAGTCCGAATGTAATAAAAATTATGACGTGGGGCGGCCTTCGCGGCGGGATTTCGGTGGCGCTGGCTTTATCATTGCCGCCGGGGGCTGAGAGAGAAGCGATTTTAACGGTTAGTTACATTGTCGTGGTTTTTTCTATACTTGTCCAGGGATTAACAATTAAATATTTGCTTTCCGGAAAGCTGGAAACTGATTGAATGAAAATTAAGTGGTCGCCCTGAATGTTGTGGAGCGGCTTGTCATTCCGAGCGGGAGCGAGGAATCTGTTGTAGGGGCGCAATTTATTGCGCCCAGAAATCAGGGCGTGATAAATCACGCCCCTACGGAAGAAAGATTTCTCGCTTTGCTCGAAATGACAGAGGTGTGTGGTCGAAATGTGTGTCTGTCATTCCCGCCGGAGTTTACCCTCGTGGAGACGGGGGCGGGAATGACGGAGGAGATTTACAGGTGCAATTCTTTCCATTTGGAAATAAATTAAAAGTCGGATTAGCTTTGGGCGGCGGCGGGGTTAGAGGCCTGTCTCATTTGGGGATACTTAAAATTTTAGATAAAGAAAATTTCCCTATAGATTTGATTGCCGGTTCAAGTATGGGAGCGATTATTGGCGCGGCATACTGTTTGTATAAGGATGTTGACTTTATAGAAAAAAAAGTAAATTTAATAATAAACTCAGAAGAAATAAAACAACTTATGAAGTTTTCCGCTAATACGGAGTCAAGAAAAAAGAAACTTATATTAAAAAAATTTATTGCTTATATCGAGGGAATTTACAAGTGGAATCTGAGAGGAGCAAAGAAGTGGATTATTGAATCGGACACTTTAACAAATTTAATTAAAACATTGATTCCTCCGGAAAAAGATTTTAACGATACAAAAATTCCTTTCGTTTGCGCTGCCACGGATTTATTCAGCGGAGAAAGTGTCTTATTAAAAAAAGGGAATCTTTTACAGTCGGTACTGGCATCGTCCTCTATCCCCGGTATTTTTCCTCCGGTAAAAATAGATGGAAGATTTTTAGTGGACGGAGGGATATTAAGTCTTGTCCCTGTTCCCGAAGCGAGAAACTTAGGCGCTGATTTTGTTATTGGTGTTGATGTGGAGGGTTTGGGCCGAAGAGAAGTTTTGAAAAACGGAGTAGATATTCTTTCCCAGATTGACTATATCAGGGCCCACTGGATTAATAAAAATAATATATCCCAATGTGATTTTCTAATTAACCCAAAAGTTTCTCATATGAATTGGGCGGATTTCTCCATGTCGGATTATTGTATTGTTAAAGGAGAAGAAGCAATAAAAGAAAATCTTTCTAATTTGAAGCAAAATTTAAATAAAAATAGATTAAAAATATATATCAAAAAATTATTTAATTTCAAAAAGAATTAATGACAACCTATACAATTCTTATAATTTTAAGCGGGCTTGTAATATTTTCTTATTTATTTGATTTGTTTGCGAAACAAACAAGATTTCCTTCTGTGGTGCTTCTGCTTATATTAGGTATCGCGGGGCAGATAATAGTGGGTTATTTTGGAATCAAAACTTTTGATTTTTCAATAATCCTTCCAGCATTGGGAACGATAGGTTTAATATTAATTGTTTTTGAAGGGACATTGGAGTTAAAGTACGACTCAACGAAAAACAAATTAATCAGAACAACTTTTTTCTCGGCATTAATTATATTATTAACAACAGTTTTCACGATTTCCGCAATTATTGAGCTGATTACAAAACAGCCGTTTCATATATGCCTCATAAATTCAATTCCATTAAGTATTATTAGTTCGGCTATCGCTATACCGTCCGCCGCGAATATCGCCCCCCAAAAGAAAGAGTTTGTAATATATGAATCATCTTTCTCGGATATACTCGGTATTATTTTTTTCGATTTTATGTTACATAACAATGTATTTAATCCTAAAGCGTTTATGCAGCTGGGATTTGATATTTTAGCAATTGTTATCATAGCAACATTATTTTGTCTTTTTTTGATTTTTCTTATTAAAAGAATCGTTCATCCTGTCAAATTCTTTTTGATTATTTCAATTCTTATATTGGCTTTCGCGGTAGGGAAACAATTGCACCTGTCGTCTTTAATTATTGTGCTCGCATTTGGATTATTTCTTAATAATGCCGGCCAAATCGATTTTCAATTTTTTAGAAATAAATTTCTCTATCCCAATTATTCAAATGATTTATCTCAATTATCTCAATTATCCGCTGAGAGCACATTTCTTGTCAGGACATTTTTCTTTGTTTTGTTTGGATTTTCAATAAATCTTAACCAACTTAAACAATTAAGTGTTTTTATGTATAGTTTATTAACGATTTTAGTTGTATATATAATTCGTTTATTATATTTGAAATTTATAGCCGGAACTGATGTTATTCCTGAATTGTTCATCGCTCCCCGCGGGCTTATAAGTATCTTGCTGTATTTAAGTATACCTGATAATTTAAAAATCCCGGCAATTAATCAAGGGGTTTTAGTTTTAGTTGTTCTTATCACAACTATAATAATGGCTGTTGGAATTATGCGGACAAAAAGACATCCTATAGAGATAATTACACAGATGAATTAATCTGTGTAATCAGGTATAATGAACATTATACCAGGAGGCAAAATGATTGAGGGGTTTACTTACACTTTTGAAAAAATATCAAGTATTCATACAAATGTGTTGTTTTTGCTTGGTTTAATTTTGTTTACGGGAGCAATGGGAGGAAAAATATTTCAAAAACTGAAGATTCCCCAGGTTGTCGGATATATTATTGCCGGTATTATATTTGGACGCTCAGGACTAAATATTATTAATAAGGATATAATTGAAGCGTTGGTGCCATTTAATTATTTTGCTTTAGGATTGATAGGTTTTATGATCGGTGGAGAGCTTAAGAAAGAAGTTTTTCAGCGTTATGGCAGACAGCTTATCACAATATTGTTGGCGGAAGGCCTTGCTGCGTTTGTTGTTGTTTTTATCCTTGTAGGATCATTGGGAAGCCTGATTCTTGGAGGGGGTGCTTACTACTGGGCTCTTGGTTTATTGTTAGGAGCAATCGCTTCCGCTACAGCGCCTGCGGCAACTACCGATGTTCTTTGGGAATATAAGACGAAAGGGCCGTTAACAACAACGGTTTTAGGTATAGTGGCATTGGATGATGGATTGGCTTTGCTTTTATTTGCGTTTGCGTCCAGTATCGCGCCCGGTATGCTTGGTGCCCGTTCTTCTTTATTATCCGCGATCAGCAAGCCTGTTTACGAAATTGGGTTAGGAATTTTAATTGGAATTATATTTGGTTTTGTTCTTATAAAAATACTTAGGAAATACGCTGAGAAAGAAAAAATATTGGTTTTTTCTTTATGCAGTATACTTTTCACTCTGGGATTAGCATTAATCATGGAAATAGATATGCTTCTGGCGGCGATGACGATGGGTATTGTGCTGGTGAATTTTGAACCTAGGTTAAGCAAAGATGTGTTCAATTTGACTTTTGGATTCGCGACGCCTTTTTACATATTATTCTTTTTTCTTGTGGGCGCGAAATTTGATTTACATGTAACCTCCTTGAGTGTAATATTAATCGCGATGCTTTATATTGTAGGCAGAACTTTTGGTAAAATGATTGGCGCTTATTTAGGGGCAAAACATTCAGGCGCTCCTGTAACCGTTATGCGATATCTTCCATATTGTCTTTTTAGCCAGGCGGGAGTCGCTATCGGACTTTCAATACTCGCGTCTCAGGTTTTCCCGGGAGCTATCGGAAATTCTATAATTGTTATTATAACGCTGACTACGTTTGTAGTGCAGCTTTTGGGCCCTGCCTGTGTGAAATATGCTGTTGTTAAAGCTCAGGAAACCGGTTTAAATATAACAGAGGAAGATGTGCTTCAAAAGACTACCGTTGGTCAAATTATAGATAAAGATCCTCCGTGGATAAATGAGAATACTCAATTAAATGAGGTGCTAAAAATATTTAGTGACAGCTGTTATTACAATTATCCTGTTGTGGATGCCGAAAAAAAATTAAAAGGAGTTATCACGCTGGAGAGTATAAGACAATCATTCGCTCATGCGGAAGCCGGGAATATTATTTTTGCCCATGATATTATGGAACCTATCATAGCCGGCCAAATATCGGTCAATTCTTCTTTATTGGAGACTGAGGGGATTATGGATAAATATGGCGTTAATTACTTAACTATTGTGGATGAAAGGTCGGTTCTTTTAGGGTTCGTCGAAAAAAGGTCGATAGATAGTTTTGTATCTATCAAATTGATTGAAATTGAACAGAAGGTAGCTTCAATGGCATGATTTTTAAAGCGATATAAACGCAAAAGATTTTTCGCTTTGCTCGAAATGACAATATAAACGAACGACGAATATAAGGGGAATAATATATGTTTATCTTATCCAATTTTTTAGTTGCTGTTGCTAATGTTCTGGATGTGGTGCTTACAATTCTTTATTGGCTTATTTTAATTCGGGTATTAATCAGCTGGATAAATCCTGATCCGTATAATCCGATAGTTCAGTTTTTATATAAAACCACCGAGCCGATACTTGATCCAATAAGAAAAATTTTGCCCTTTGGTTATAAGTTCGGGATTGATATTTCGTCTATAGTTATTTTTCTTGCGATAATATTTTTAAAATCTTTTTTGGTTAAGACATTAATAGATTTAAGCCGGGTTTTATAAGGGCTTGACATTTTAGATAAAGATTTTATAATCCACATTCAAGGGGTATGATTCCATTGACAATTGATAATTAGAATTTAATGCTCAATTAAGAATGTTGTCATTCTAGTTGAGGGGCTTGCTGCAGGAGTAGTTGTCATTCCGAGCGAAGCGAGGAATCTGTTTGTAGGGGTGACCCTATGTGGTCGCCCTGTAGAAGAGGGCAGTGCCCCTACGAGGAAAGATTTCTCCCTTCGGTCGAAATGACAAATTGCGCGGTCGGTCTGTCATTCCCGTGAATGCGGGAATCCAGTTGTATGAATGTGTTGTGTGTTGTGGGTCGGATTTTCAAATGAAAAAAAATATTATTTTTGTAATTTTAATTATATTTTTAATAAACATCCCGCCGGTTTTTTCTTCAGAGGAAGAAAGCCTTTACCAAAACGCTTTAGATTCATTTGATAATGAATTATTTGACCTTTCTTATAATCAGTTTAAAAGGTATCTTTTGTCATATCCCGACGGCAAGCAAGCGGATTCCAGTCAATACTATATGGCGGAAAGTCTGTTCGGTATGGAAAAATACAAAGAAGCGGCCGCTTTGTATGAAAATGGCTGTCGTATTTATCCAAATTCAGATATCGCTGATAAATTTATTTTTCGTATAGCTGAATGCCGGTTCAAGTTAGGACATTTTGCCGACGCGCAGGTGTATTATCAGAAGGTAATGACCCAGTTTCCGAAAAGCTCATTAATTTCAGCCGCTCAATACTGGATTGGGGAATGCCTTTTCCAAAAAAAGGAATTTGATGAAGCGGAAAAATCGTATGTTCGTCTTTTAGAAATATATCCTCAAAGTGAATATTCCTCTTTCACGCAATACTCTCTTG
>JBDROR010000055.1:0-4590 GCA_043809805.1 bacterium | reverse complement strand
ACCAACGCAAGCCCGAAGATCCAGCCAAGAACTCTTTGTGTCAGTACAAACTGCACTAAAGTTCCATCAAATCGCGTCCAGCCGATAAACAAATAACCAATTACCAATACTGGAGCTATTATCAATGCTGATCTCCAGCAGTGATACCAATAAGACTTTTCGTCATTTTTTTTATCCTCTTTTTTTTCTTCTTTTGGCTTGTTTTTTTTCCTTTCTTTTCTTGCTTTTAACTTTTTATCTGTTATCAATAAAAAACAAACAACTACGATTACTGCGACTATTATCGCTCCACACCCCATAGAAATTTTTATTCCTATAGATAATCCAAAAAACCAAGGGATTATAGATTTCATTTATCTTTCGCCTCCTTTTTAGAATCTTTATTTAGTTGTTTCAGTTCCATTAATGACGCCGTATCTATAGCATCATTCGTGTTTGCATTACCTTGTCTGGAGATATTCAAAATAACACCTGGTTTCGCTTCTTTCACTGTACCTTGAATTGTACTATTATAATTTTCTTCCATTTCTTTATTAACTTTCGCTTTTTCAAGACTTATTCTTACCGCTGTCAATTCAGCTCCCCCTTGAATAGCACATACTTCACCTAAATATTGAACATCTGCTATTCTTCTTTCTTCCGTCGCTCGAGCTTCGCCCTTTGCTTTTTCTACAACTGCCTCGGCTTGTTTTTTCTCTGCCCATTTCGCTTTTTGTCGCGCAGCATCCTTTTTATCCGAAAAATCAATATTAGCAAGATAAATTTCTCTAGCAACGATGCCGTATTCTTGAATTGTTTGATGGGCAGTTTTTCCAGAACCATTTGTAGCTCTATTCAACAAATCTATTGAAATATTCTCTTTCGCAAGAGTTTCAAAAGTATTCTGAGCTACATACTTAATCAATTGAGACTTAAGGATATCCATTGTTACAGCCAACCAATTATCTATTCCTAAAATAGCCTGTCTTAAGTTTTCTATTCTTAAAACAACGCCTCCAATCAAATCCAAAGGAATAGCTGCCTTCCCTCCTTGTTCCTTGTTTTCTTCAGAATCTGAATCAAGAGACAAAGACTCTACACTTTTCATTTCAAATCCAAAACGCACCCAATTGAGAAAAATCCAAGGAGTTTCCACATTTACATCATGATGTTTGAGCATCATTTTTCCTGTTTTTCCATCTTTCTCTATAGTATCGTATTCAAAATGATATTTTCGAACCCTATTAAACAATCCTACCCACTTAATATCTTCTAACCCAATCAAAGACAAGATAAAATTATAAAATCTTGCATATCTATTTCTTTGATAAATTATTGGTTTCTTATTTCTTCTATCTGCTTTTTCTCCTTTTTCATTAATAGGAACACCATTTACATTTTTTCTTTTAAACACCGATTTCCAACCTATTTTCAGAATATCAAAATCATCTGAATTATAAATCAAATCTACTACCTTATCTCCCCAGCCAATTAACATTTTGGCTCTATTTTCTTTACACTTTGTAAATGGCCAATCACCAATTTGACTTGAAACCATAGCAAGAGCATAAAAGCAAACAAGCAATGTAATTACCAACAGCAAAGGCGCTACAACAAAATTAATTACAGAATCCAAAGTTAGAACCAAATGAAGATCTCTCCATTTAATCCCTGTTAAAATAGGAATTAAAACAGAAGACAACAATATGTAAATAATAATTCTTTCTTTTTTCTCTAC
Source organism: bacterium (assembly GCA_043809805.1). GTDB lineage: Bacteria > JACRDZ01 > JAQUKH01 > JAQUKH01 > JAQUKH01 > JAQUKH01. The sequence continues at coordinate 2,873 of JBDROR010000055.1, read as the reverse complement.
ATCTTTCCATTTTTTCAAAATATCTTTGATAGACATTTCAACTCTCCTTTTTTCCTAAAAAAATTTTTAGTTTTTCCCGATATAAGAAAAACCCTTTTTAATTAAATTCCAATTTGTTTTTACTAAAAAATCAAACTCCTTTTTCCCCATAGAAAAACCTCCTTTTTGATTTAAAAATCGTTAAAATATTCAATTGACAACGTACTTTCTAATGGATAGAATATACCATATTTAGCTTATTTTGTCAATAGAAATGTACAATATAATCGGGTTAGTGACAGAAAAGCACCTTAAAAAGTAAAAAGTGCGGTAAGATTTGGGTATTCACACCTTAATCATTAACGCACTTTCTACATGCATAAGAATACCAAATTATTACCGTATCAGCGAATGGAAGCATATCGTCGCTGGAGAGAAGGAGATAGAGCTACTGAGCTTGCAAAGCAGTATCATGTTTCAAGAAAAACACTCTATGCCGTTTTTCACAAAGCTAAATTGGGAGTGTTTAGCAACTATTCGTCAAAGAATATGAGATATCGAACACTGGAATACGGACTGAAAAAGATTGAAAAGATCAGAATTAAACTAGAAAAGAAGATAGAAAAAAGAGAAATTAGATTGAGAAGATATGTAAAGAAACATCCAGGAGAAATGGTACATACAGACACATCTATGATGCCTTTCATCTCAGGTGAAGCAGCCATAACGCCAAAGGAGTATTTGTATGTATTCATTGATGATTATTCCAGAGTTTTGTTTGCGGATATTCTACCAGATCAGACAAGTTACAGCGCTGCGATTGTACTGGATGAAGCATTAGAAATGCTGCCATTTACAGTGGAATGTATCTACTCTGACAACGGAAAGGAATTCAAGGGAGCATTCAAACATCTTTGCTCTACTTACCTCATCCCGCAGAAATTTACCAAACCATACCGTCCACAAACAAATGGCAAGGCAGAACGAGTAATCAAAACTATCAAAGGATTACTACGGAAACATCATTTTACTTCAAGAGAAGAGAGAAGAAGACACTTATATGCTATTGTCCGCTACTACAACAATGTCAGGCCTCATCAATCTTTAGAAGGCAGATCTCCTTTTGTTCAACTTAAACACTATATTGACGATACCAAAGCTGAAATCAAAAAACTCAAATCTGTTACCAACCCTTGACTTTTGTACAGCGTATCTAATTAATAAATCATAGAAAAATCTTTAGGTCATTCCTGCGAAGGCAGGAATCTCTACAAAATCACTATATTTCCCCTCTATAACAGAGATTCCTGCCTTCGCAGGAATGACAGATTTATGTTTTATCTTTTTAATTAACGATACGCAAACATACTAAAACAGACTAATTAAAACAATTGTTTTAGTTAGTCTGTTTATTTCGCAAAATTTTGTGAAATAAAAAGCAATCCTTTACTAAAGACTGCTTTTCATTTTCTTCAGTATTTCCGTTGCCAAATCCTTTCCTCCTAAACCGAAAGCCAAACCACCTGCCAATGAAAGCATTGCGATTATTCCTGTAAACGCTGTGCTTAAAAAAGACATATTAACTCCTAATTGAGCTAACGCCATACCAAATCCTAAAACAAGAATTGACCATTTCGCTAATCCTGATAAGAATCCAGACGCTTTAAGATCTGCTGCCTTAATACTCCCTTTGATAAACTGTTGCAAGAAATTAGCAATTAATACAGAAACAATAAGAATCACTGTTGCAGCTATAATCCTCGGAATAAAAGTCAAAACATCTGTCCTCAAAAAATTAGAGACATCGTTTAATCCTAGAATATCTGAAAAAGCCATCAATCCAACAAAAATTAAAAACCATTTAAGTAAGCCCCCCAAAAAAGCTCCTGCATTTAGTTTCATTCCCCCTTTCTTCATTCCTTCTTTCATCCCTAATTTTTCCAAACCCTGATCAACATATAACGCCGTTACAATCCTTTCTACTAATTTTCCTAAAAGTATTCCCAGCAACCAAATAACAATCAAAGTTATCAAGGCAATAATTAATTGTGGAAAAAATTTAACAAAAAACTGTTGCCAAAGATCTTGCAATGATTTAGTTATAATATTACTCCATGTTGTCATTTCCATTTCCTTTCACCCCCTTTCATTTTTTTTATTTTTTATAAAATAATTTTAAATTTGCAATTTCACCATTTAATGTACGCTCCTCTTAATGAACTTTATAACATCCACAATATCCACTATTGCGTTGTTCACCACACCCTCCACCCCATCCCTCCATATTCCACCAGCGGTCACAGCTCCAACCCGCCCCAATAACAGGTACCCTTGAGCATACATCTGAACACGATTTATTAGCGAAATTATAAACTGAGATATAGTCTACTGAGGCACTGCTTGGCCAAGTAGTTCGGACTGTTCCACCCAAATTAATTTGAGGAGTCACAATCCCTCCTCCAGCCCCTATCACTCCTGTCTTTGTCTGGCTTGTCGCCCCTAAATTCATTGGCACAGCAACATTGTTAGCTGGTGGATTTGCGGTTGGAGCTGTCCAGCCTCTGACAACAACTACTACCATAAAAAGCCCAATGATAGTTATTATCACATTCGGCAATATCCTATAATCTCTTTTTGTTTTTTTTACCATATTTTTTTTATTTATCTTCCATCTCTTCCACAGCTTTTTGGACATCTTCTGCTGTCATTAAATTTTCCCGACTTGATTCTTCCATCTCTTCCACAGCTTTTTGGACATCTTCCGCAGTCATTAAATTTTCCCGACTTGATTCCTCCATTCCCTCCACAGCTTTTTGGACATCTTCTTGTGTCATCACTCCAGTTGCCTCTTCGGTAACTGATTCCTCTTCTATTGGTAAATCTTTTTTAATTTT
>JBDROR010000054.1:0-7635 GCA_043809805.1 bacterium | reverse complement strand
AAATAAATACCGCGAGATTTCATCCTGTAGTAATTTTACTGATTTTCAGGCGCGCAGGGCAAATATAAAGTTCCGCGCTAAAGACGGGAAACCTCGTTTTGTTCATACGCTTAATGGTTCGGGACTTGCAATCGGCCGAACGGTCGTCGCGATTTTGGAAAATTATCAGGCTGAGGATGGGAGCGTGAATATTCCGAAAGTTTTGCAGGGCTACATGAATGGGATAGAAAGTTTGTCTGTCATTCCCGCGAAAGCGGGAATCCAGATTGCTTAAATGCTGGATTCTCGATAAAAGATTTCGGGAATGACAACATTGTTGTTTTAGATTTGTAGGTTGGGTTGAGGAACGAAACCCAACAAAAACGAGCTATACAAGATTTCCACGGAGAGATGGCCGAGCGGTTGCCCGCCACAAAGCTTTGGCGGGTAAAATGGCGCTGGTCTTGTCCGCCAAAAAGATTGGCGGATCCGCCTCAGGCGGAAAAACTTATAGATGTTTACTGTATATATATTAAAAAGTTTAATTAAAGATAGAATTTATATTGGCTATACAGAGGATATTGAAAAGCGTTTGAGATACCATAATAGCGGGAAAGTAAGATCAACTAAAGCTTACAAACCTTATTCTTTGGTATATAAAGAAGAATTTGCAGATAAAACTCAAGCAAGAAAAAGAGAAATATTTCTAAAAACAGGAAAAGGTAGAAATTTTATCAATTCTATAATTAGTTAATTTAGATACGTGGAGAGATGGCCGAGCGGTTGATGGCGCTGGTCTTGAAAACCAGAGTGGGTTAACGCTCACCGGGGGTTCAAATCCCTCTCTCTCCGCCATTTTTTATTTAGGGATTCGAACTAAAGTAAAAATAGTTTACAGTAGGTTTTTTTTATGTCTAAAATAAAATATTTTAATGAATTTGTTCCTAAATTTTTTATCCTTATTAAAAAGGGTATTTCTAAACAAGAAATATTTCAAGATATTACTGCCGGTATAATTGTTGGAATTATTGCTTTGCCCTTAGCAATAGCTTTTGCAATTGCATCTGGAGTGACTCCGGAACAAGGTATTTTAACAGCAATTGTTGGTGGATTAATTGTATCTATTTTTGGAGGTAGTCGCGTTCAAATTGGAGGACCGACTGGTGCTTTTATTGTTATTGTTTCTTCTATTATTGCTAAGTATGGCATAGAGGGGTTATATATTTCAACCTTTATGGCTGGAATAATTTTAGTTTTAATGGGGTTTTTAAAATTAGGATCTCTTTTAAAATATATCCCACAAACTCTTATTATTGGTTTTACGAGTGCGATTGCTGTCATAATATTTACCATACAAATAAAAGATTTTTTTGGTTTAAATATTGTTACTTTACCTAGCAATTTTTTATCTAAATGGTTAGTTTATTTTCAAAATTTTAACTCTATTAATTACTGGTCTCTTTTGCTTGGCTTAGTAACTATTATAATTGTTGGTGTTTTCCCTAAAAAAATATCTAATAAAATTCCATGGTCAATTATAGCGATAATTTTTACAGCACTATTAGTTTTTTTCTTTAAATTACCGGTTGAAACAATCTTTACAAAATTTGGTAATATTTCTTTTGTTATGCCAAAAATTCGGTTTTTTAATATTAATATGAATGTTTTACAAAATTTGTTTATTCCCGCAGTTAGTATCGCAATTTTAGGGTCTTTAGAATCATTGTTATCAGCAGTTGTTGCAGATAGTATGATTGGCGGAAAGCATAAATCAAATATTGAATTGGTTGCACAAGGAATAGCGAATATTTTCATATCATTTATTGGTGGAGTTCCAGTAACTGGTGCTATTGCACGAACAGCAACTAACATTAAAAGTGGAGGCAGAACGCCTATTGCAGGTATTGTACATGCTTTATTTTTGTTATTAGTTTATTTATTTATTATGCCCATTATTAAATATATTCCGATGTCGACTCTCGCAGGTATTTTAATTGTTATTGCTTGGGATATGAGTGAAGCAAGGACTTTTTTAAATTCTTTAAAAATTAATTATTATGAATCTATCACTTTATTGGTGACATTTATTTTGACAATTTTAACAGATTTGACAATAGCTATTCCAATTGGTTTTGTTTTGGCAATTATTTTATTTATGAAACGAATTGCTGATTCAACTGAGATTACACCATTACTTTTTACAAAAACTGATAATGATGATATTCTTTTTTCTACAGAAATTGGAAAATATTCTAAAAAAATTATAATTTTTGAGTTAAATGGCCCAATGTTTTTTGCCTCAGTGCATAATTTTTTGAATCTTTTAGAAAATATAAATTTGTATCATAAGGTTGTAATTTTAAGATTTAGGTATGTCCCAATCATGGATATTTCAGGATTAAATCGGTTGAAACTTTTAGTTCAAGATTTAAAAAAGAAAAATTGTGAACTTTTTATATCTGGAGCTAATGAAAAAATTGTTAATAAATTAATATTTCATCAAATTATTGCAAAAGAAAATATTTTTCAAACAATTAATGAAGCTATTAATAAAACAGAAAAATTATTAAGTTAATAAATTTTAAGGTAAATATTAGTTAGTATAATTTGATAAAATACCTTTTTGATAAGGCTTAGAAGTATCAAGGGGTTCTCCTAAGGATATAAGGGCTCCCATACTTCGTTTTTGATAAAGTTTAATAAGTAGGCTTGTTTCAAGGGATTTCTGGGTTCGCCTAGCGTCAACGACAAGCCGCCATGTACCATGCTTCGAGCTTCACTCGAGACTCGGTACATGGCTTCGGACAACACTTCCTAAGTCTAAACCCTCCAGTGCCTACCTAATCATTATCAAAAAATAAAAATATTGTTGAGTTTTAGTGGTAAAATATGATTTTAATTTTGAATGAAAAGGATTTTTTATGAGCAATCTAATACAATATGGGAATTTGCTAAATGAAATAAAAGTACGTATTCGGCAAGCGCAGGCTAAAGCTGTTTTTTCTGCCAATGCAGAAATGCTCCGGATGTATTTTGATGTTGGCAGGATGATTCTTGAAAAGCAACAAAAAGAAGGTTGGGGTAGTTCTGTCATCCCTCAATTAGCTAAAGATATTCGTAATGAGCTGCCTGAACAAAAAGGGTTTTCAGAACGGAATATCGGTTATATGATTCGTTTTGCGAAGGAATATGGAAATAGTTCAATTTTGCAACAGGCTGTTGCAAAATTATCGGATAGCGATTTGATTTGGAATATACCATGGGGACATCATGCTCTATTAATGGAAAAAATCAAAGACAAAACAACACGTTACTGGTATATGGAGCAAACTATTCAAAACGGTTGGAGCCGTGATGTTTTAGGGCTTATGATTAAAAACAACGCTCACAACCGGCAGGGAAAATCTGTTACAAACTTTAATCAGACCATGCCTGACATGCAGTCCGATTTAGTCCGGCAGGCATTGAAAGATCCATATGTTTTTGATTTTTTTACCCTTACTGAACCTTTTCAAGAACGGGAATTAGAAACCGGATTGGTAAAACATCTTGAAAAATTTCTTATAGAGCTTGGCGCGGGCTTTTCTTTTGTCGGACGGCAATATCATATTGAGATTAGTGATAAAGATTATTATCTTGACCTGCTTTTTTATCATTTAAAACTTCGTTGTTTTGTGGTCGTTGATTTAAAAAAAGGCGGCTTTAAACCGGAATACGCGGGGAAAATGAATTTTTACTGTTCCGTGTTTGATGACAAACTTAAACATGAGACAGATAATCCGACGATAGGGCTTATTCTTTGCCAAACCAAAGATCGCGTTCTTGCAGAATATGCCTTACGCGATATACATAAACCCATTGGTGTCTCAGATTATGAATTAACACGCGCATTGCCTGACCAATTAAAATCCAGCCTTCCAACTGTTGAAGAGATTGAGCAAGAATTAGCGGGACTTAAAGAAGACGAAAATGAATGATTTAATTACAGTCGAATCCCTTGGCAATAAGAAATTGTTTGAATTACCCAAAACAGCTTTTCTATGCAGCAGGCAAGTACCGGCAAGTGTAGTTCTCAAATGCTATGACTGGGCTATTGCAGAGAGAGAAGTATGAAAGTATATTTCATTTATATTTAAAAATGGATGGAATGTTGTGGGGAAAAGGGGTAAATAAAAATTTAATATACAGGTTTTTCAATAGTATTATATTGTGGAGAAAAAATGAGTAATCATCCGGCGTTAGTAGGTATTGTACCGCGAAAAAATCTGTGGGACATAATTCAAAAGAAAAGATGGTATCATATTCCGGTTGAGTCAGCGCCCAAAAATGCTGAAATTGTCGAATATTTGGGCTTTTATTTTCCTTCGGTTTTTGGCGAAGAAATGAGATATAAAGTAAATTATTATGCCGGGGTTAAAAAAGTTGACGTTGTAAAAAGAATTGAACTTTTTCCTGAAGAAAAAACACATAAAAGGGCGAATAAGGAATATTTTCAATTTCATTTATCAAAAGTCGCTGAACTTTCAAAACCTATTCCAAGTAACAGATGGAGAAGAATAATCCATATCCCTACCAGCTGCGAAAAACTTTTCACTGCGAGAGAAATTAATGATTTATATGATACGAGCCCTCTGGAAGAAAAAATGTATCTGGAAATGAAAAAAAGAGAAATAACACCGGAAAGACAATTTTATGTTAAAGTCGGCAAAGTATTTTACTGTTTAGATTTTGGGATATTTTGCAAAAAAGGGAAAATGGATGTGGAGTGCGATGGTGAAAAATATCATATTTTACCGGAGGCGTTAACAAGAGACAGGGAACGGAACAATGAACTGACAAGTTTCGGATGGCGAGTTTTAAGATTTAGCGGGAATGAGATCGGTAAAACCATGAATAATTGTTTTGCGAAAATCGAAAGAACGATTGGAACCCTGGGTGGAATTTCAGAAGCAAAATTTCAAAATTAAATACGAGAAGCAGTTGTGGTTTTTATTTTAGGTTCCAGCTTGAAGTGATGCTGGAATACAACGTCCCGGAGGAACAACGTCCCGGAGGAAGAAAAAGGGACGGTTCTATTTATTTTTTGACAACTATAGCTGGACATGATAGATTTAACGAACAATGCCAAGGATAGCAAGAATAGCGCCAATAGAATGACGAAAGAATACGATGTTGAAGCGATAATAAAATTAAAGGGAAGACCTAAAAAGTAAGCAAAATAGAACCGTCCCCTTAATCCCATTGCCTCAAACGGTTATGGATTTACTCAAAAGAACGGTTGATGAGCGGTAATTATAATTCCGGTTAACGACAATTAAAATTCCCGAAAATTGAAAGGGATAGTAAACTTCAATGCAGCGTCTGATTTTCTGGGAAAATATATTCTTTAGAAGGCAATAATGTCGAAATAACGTGTACCCCTAAATTTGTTAAATGGAAGGAATCAATTTTTTTAAAATCATGATTGAATATTCTTTCTGTTTTATACTTAACCTCAATCAGCCTGAAAGATTCACTGGTCAATAATAACCGTTTTAACGCAATCATGAACCCTATCCGGCAGGTCATTGCCAAGGCAATTAATCATCTTTAAATTCAATTCTACCCTGAGGTATTCAGCAAATTCCTTAAAATCAATCCATAATGTGCTACTTTGTTTTTCCAATATCGTATGCAGCACAAAACTCTGTGCGTCCCATAAATAACAAGCGGGGTTATCGTTATCTTTTTCTTTAAAAGGAAAAAGGTAAGACCAGTTTAATTTATCCCAGTAGGCGCCAAATAAAATCAGGAATTGCTCTTCTAATGGTTTTTTTAGATATTCTTTCCCGGTAAAGGGGACTCCCGGTAAAGGGGACGGTAAAGGGGACGGAGTTAGATTATTAGAATAGAGTTGACAGAATATAAAAATTCAATATACTTATAGAATGCCAAGAAGTAGAAGATTAAATTTACCAGGATGTATATATCATGTTATGTCTCGAGGAATTGAGAAACGTAAAATTTTTAGAGATAATTTTGATTGTACGGAATTTTTAGATCGTTTGTCCTCGGGGATAAAAGAGACGGGATGTCAATGTTTAGCCTGGGTATTAATGCCAAACCATTTTCATTTATTAATTAGAACGGGTAAAGATTCACTAACCGATTTGATGAGAAAATTATTAACAGGGTATGCTATATATTTTAATCGTCGTCATAAACGACAGGGATATTTATATCAAAATAGATATAAATCAATATTATGCCAGGAAGATAAATATTTATTAGAATTGGTTAGGTATATACATTTGAATCCATTGAGGGCAAATATAGTAAAGAGTGTATTAGAATTAAATAATTATCAGTGGTCAGGACATTCAGTTTTGATAGGAGGAAGTAAAAAAGACTGGCAGGAAACAGGTGAAATATTAGGTATTTTTAATAAAAAAAGAAAAATAGCTATTAATCGATATGTAGAGTTTATAAATGATGGGATAGGGGTAGGGAAAAGAGAAGATTTAACTGGAGGCGGTTTGAGAAGAAGTGCGGGCGGTTGGGAAGGTGTAGAGCTGCTAAAGAGAGATAAAATATTTTGGCGTGGGGACGAAAGAATGCTGGGGGACGCGGATTTTGTAGATGAAGTTCTTAAAGCTCATGAAGAAGAACTGAAAGAAGGAGAAAGACTTAAGCAGAAAGGATGGAATTTGGAAAAGATTGTAAAGGAGGTTTGCGGACAATTAGGTGTAAACCGAAAAGATTTAAAAAATAAAAGCAGGAACAATAAATTAGCTCTAGCAAAACAATTAATTTCTTATTATGCGTATATAGGCTTAAAAATTTCAGGGGCGGAACTTTTAAAATTATTTAATATAAAACGTTCATCCTTATCTGTTCTTATAAAAAAAGGAAAAATATATGCTGAGAAAAATAACTATAAACTAATAAACTAACTCCGTCCCCTTAAGCACGCAGTATCTGTTTTGAGGGGACTTCGGGACGTTGTTTCCTACGTTGCAAAATATATTGACGAATAAAGGAACTGGAAAAATTTTGATTTTATGTGATGAAGTTATTTAGTTAATTTTTTTGACCAGAGATTCTAAACAAAAAATCCCATGGATGCTCATACCATTCAGACCAGTTTTTTAAATTACCACCAGGATATATCTGGGCAGAATATCCAGTTCCGTTTTTATATAAGTCACCTGTATTTCCAGATGATCCAGACACTAAATAATTATATTCTGCGTTTTCCACAAACCAAGTAAAAATATATTTTTCGTTTGCCTTAAGAAGAAAATTCTTGTCTTTTAAATCAAAATCTACCCACCCTCCATTAAAACTATCAGGAACTATAATATTAGAAGATATTATAATGTTTCCATTTTTATTTCGTATATCTAAAATAATATTAACTTTATGTCCCTTAAATTCTGGAGTTGCTGAATAGTCAAATCTATGTGTAAACTTTACACTAAAAGTATAGATGTAAAAATTTTCACTAAAAATAAAACTCTGACCTGTTGCTACATCTCTGCCAATAAAATCAGGTCTATCATCACCACCAAACCATTTACTAGCATTCTTTATATCCAAACTTTCTATATAAAGATTATTGGCATATATTACAATAACTTTATAGTCCTGAGATGATCCATCCTCAGCAATAACAGT
>JBDROR010000053.1:0-3545 GCA_043809805.1 bacterium | reverse complement strand
GGTATAATGAGGGAAGGAATTAAAACAGATTTCAAAACAATAGAGAAAAAGGAAGAAGTTCCCGCGGTGAAAAGCGAAGAAGAAAGAATAAGGATGATTATTGGTAATGTTATGGAACAGTTGGTTAATGAAATCAGGCGGTCATTTGATTATTTCCGCGGGATTGAAGAAAATAAGGAAATTAAAAAAATAGTTCTTAGCGGCGGGACAGCCTGTATGAATGGATTAGCGAATTATTTTTCCGATACCTTTAAAATGCCCGTTGAAATCGCGAACCCGCTTGTCAATATAAAAATTGATGAAACCCTGTTTGATGTTGTTAGATTAAGAGAATTATCGCCCATTTTGGGGGTAAGTGTTGGATTGGCGTTAAGATAGTTGTCAGTGAATAGTGAATAGTGAATAGTGAATAGTGAATAGTTAGGGAAAATAAAAAATTTTAAGGATTTGAAAATTTGGGGAAAAGGGATAGAATTAACGAAATTAACAAAATGATAACGGGTTTAATTAAATGTCTTTAACTAACTACTGTTCACTGTTCACTATCCACTAAGCTTATGATTAAGATAAATTTATTGCCATCGGAAAAAAAAATATTCGGACCTGTTCAACAGGAAGTAACGTTATTGGTATGTGTCGCCATTTTAATTGTAGTTTTGGCAAGTTTCGTTTCCACGCATGAGAGACGTAAGATAATGGAAGTAAAAAAATCAATTAGTATATTAGAAAAGGAGTTAGAGAAATTAAATGAAATTACAAAGAATGTCGATAAACTAAAGAGTGACAAGTCGTTATTGGTTCAACAAATAAATGTTATCAAAAAAATTGTAATTAACCGCAATGTATGGCCTAGGTTTTTTGATGATTTAACCCGGAAATTGCCCGGAGGAGTCTGGTTTACAAATTTTGTCCAGGATAACGGGGAAACTATTACTATTAATGGTTTCTCTTTCACAAATCTTTTATTGGTAAAATTTATGCAGGAATTGGAAACTTCATCTTTTATCCAAAAGGTGGAGTTAACCTATGCCCAGAAGGTTATTCAAAATGAAGAGGATACTGTTAAATTTCAAATAGTATTAACTTTAAAACAGGAAATGTAACCTATGACTAAGATTAGCAAAGAGGAAAGGTTTGCTGTGTACGCGCTGGTGGTTTTGGTTTTAATTGGGGGATATGTTTATTGGTCATATTTGCCGAAAGAAAAAGAATTTGACAGATTAATACAAGATAGAAACAATAAGGAAGTCCAATTGAGAAGAATGCCTATTCAGGAAAAAAATCAAGAACAATTAACAAAAGCGCTGGATGATATGGGAAACAAATTAACAAGTGTTAAAATGCAGCTTCCGAAAGAAAAGGAAATACCTGATTTGCTTAAAAATATTGATTCCAAAGGCAGGGAGTCAAATATAGACTTTTTGTATTTTAAGCCTCAGCCTATTATAGCCAAAGAATTTTATGGAGAGGTTCCGATTATACTTAATGTTAAGGGCAAATTTCATAATGTGGTGCTTTTTTTGAATAAACTCGCGGGTTTGTCCAGATTGATAAGTGTGTCCAATATAAGAATATTTAACGTATCCGAAAACGATGAGAATGTTACTATAAAGGCTGAAATGGTAGCGAAAAGTTATATTTATATAGAGAGAAAGTAGTTGTCATTCCGAACGAAGTAGGGGCGACCCTATGTGGTCGCCCGAATAAAAAAGGGCAGCCACGCAGGGTTGCCCCTACGGGGAAAGATTTTTCCCTTCGGTCGAAATGGCAATTGGAAAAGGGAGATTTTTAAATGAAAAAGATATTTTTGATAATTATTTGCGGGTTACTGATTGGCTGTGCGGGAAGTGATTATGGAGCTAACGGAACTTTAAAAGGAAAAATTATGCGGGCGGTTGATACCCCTCCCGGGAGTACTGACGCTGAAGTTTTTATTGAGGGCCAGACAGGCTATAAGGGGACATTGCTTCGCGCGCCAATAGATCCGAACGACGGCACGTTTGAAATAAGTATTAATCTTGGCGCGGAAGATTTGGGGCCTCCCGTTGTTTATGTTAATTCAGCTAGTTTTGATCTTTATCTGAAAGTTAAAGGGAATTGGTGGGTAAGTGATACTACGGCTGTTGAGGCGGAATCGTTTATGTCAGGTATAATAGTTGAAGCGCATAAAACTACGGATATAGGCACAATAATATTAGATTGGCCTGGAGCTGTTTCAATTTGGCAGTAATCCCATCTGTTGTCATTCTGAATGGTTTTTTGTCATTCCGAGCTGGAGCGAGGAATCTTATACTTGTCGTTCAACTGAGAAAAGATTTCTCCCTTCGGTCGAAATGACAGAGTTGAAAGTTTTTATGTTACATAAAATGCAGATAAGGATTATAATGTGAGAAAAGAAAGAGGTTTCTCTCTAATAGAACTTATATTTGTTATATTTATTATTGGCATATTAGCGGTCATAGCAATCCCAAATTTTATCGCCGCGAGGGATAAAACTAAAATTGCGGCCGCTAAAAATAATTTAAACACGATTCTTAAAGGGATAAATATGTATTATGTAGACCATGGGTATTATCCGGAACAAGGAAGTATGAATGATGCCAGTTCGATTTCTGTTCTGCAAGAGGAATTAGCGGATCCGGACAATTATCTGCATCAATTTTATGATAATAAAATTCATGAATATAAAAATCCGTCTGAAGGGGATAATTCACCTTTTGATATTTTAGTTCGTACCAACGCGGGGGCAAATAGAGAAGGTAAAGTTTGTTGGCTATACTATTCGGAGGAGAAAGAGATGATAGAGGTTTGGATAAGTCAGTGAAAAAAATATATTTTTTATTAATTATTTTTATTTTTGCCGCCTGCGCGAAACAGAAAGTAGACACGAAGAAAGAGGCTGCGAATGTTAGGGAAATGGTAAGTAAAATAAGCGGCGATAAAATAAATAAATCGCGGGGAACGAAGATTATCAAAACCATGAAGGATACTGAAGAATCAGATTTGTTGTTTTCGGAAACATCTGATTTTGTATATCCTTATAAAAACAGCAGAGATCCTTTCTATTCGTTTGTAGTGGAAAGAAAAAAGATGAATGCGGAATTGGGAGAGAAAGAAAAGAAAGAAGAAAAGGATAAAAAGAAGGCCGAATTAGGGATAAATATTGTGCAGGAAGAGTGGGGAAAGGTTGAGATTTCAGCAATACTTGGTGACGGTAAAGGGTATTTAGTCCTTTTTGGCGGGGATGATACCATTTATCGAAAAAATGACTATATTGATAAAGACAAAAAAATAAAAATTGTAGGTGCTGATAAAGGTTCAGTAAATTTAACGATGATTAAAAACGGTAAGTTTCTGAATAAACAAATTGTAATGAAGAAGGATTACACAGATAGACGGTAATCGGTCAGATTTGTAGGATTGTCATTCCGAACTGTAGGGGCGAACCGATGGGTCGCCCGAAATGGGAGGGCGAGGCACCGCCTCGCCCCAACGAAGAAACATTACTCCCTTCGGTCGAAATTAAATAAAGTTGTGGGCGAAAT
>JBDROR010000052.1:0-19319 GCA_043809805.1 bacterium | reverse complement strand
GCGACCCTATGTGGTCGCCCTGAATGGAAAGAGGGCAGCCACACAGGGCTGCCCCTACGGAAGAAAGATTTCTCCCTTCGGTCGAAATGACAAAATAAACGGAGATTTGCAAATGAAAATTCAGGGTAAGGTCTGGAAGTTTAAAGATGATGTTAATACGGATGAAATAATCCCAGCGAAAAGGCTTAATACATCCGATCCCAATGAGTTAGCCAAGTATTGTATGGAAGATATTTGTCCTGATTTTGTAAAGGAGATGAAACCCGGGGATATTATTGTCGCGGGCAAAAATTTCGGATGCGGTTCGTCCCGTGAACATGCTCCGATAGCGATTAAATACACGGGAGTGTCCGCTGTGATAGCGGGATCTTTCGCGAGAATTTTTTACCGCAACGCGATAAATATCGGCCTGCCCATTCTTGAATCTCCTGACGCGATAGCGGAGATTGATAAGGGTGATTTAATTGAAATTGATTTCACGCTTGGTAAAATAAAAAATTTAACAAGCGGCAAGATTTTCCAGACAGCGCCATTTCCTCCCTTTATGCGGGAATTAATTTCCGCGGGAGGGTTGATGGGGTGGATAAATATGAACAAAACCCTAAACTCGAAACTCTAAACTCTAAATAAACCCGAAACTCAAAACTCAAAACAATACAGTGCGGGTTTTATTTTGGGTTTAGTGTTTATAGTTTTGAGTTTATTTAGAGTTTAGGATTTAGTGTTTAGAGTTTGTTGGAAGAGGGACTAAATTGAGAGAAGTTGACAGAAGAATTGGTTTTACTACATCCATTCCAGTAGAAGTAATTTTTGCCGCGGGGCTCATCCCTCTTGATTTAAATAATATTTTTATTAATCATCTTCAAAAAGAAAAGCTTGTTGAATTCGCGGAAGAAGCGGGTTTCCCTCGCAATACATGCGGTTGGATCAAGGGGATTTATTCGACAGCGTTAAAGCTCAAAATGAAAAGGATTATTGGTGTTACGCAAGGGGATTGCAGTAACACGCATGCCCTGATGGAGACATGGAAGCTGAGAGGGCTTGAAATAATCCCGTTTTCTTACCCGTATGGCCGCGACGAAAAGCGGTTAAAATTCGAGATTGACAAATTAATTGAATATTTTGGAACAACATGGATTCAGGTAAAAAAGATTAAACAAAAGTTAGATAAAATAAGAAGCCTTTTAATTAAGTTGGATAAGCTTACATGGAAAGAGAGCAGGGTCAGCGGTTTTATTAACCATTTATATCTTGTGGCAAGCAGTGATTTTAACGGAAGTTTTGAACAGTTTGAAGAAAAATTAACGCGTTTTTTGAATATTGCGAAAAAATCACCCAAAATTGTAGGGGCACAGCGCGCTGTGCCCTTACCAAGAATTGCCTACATCGGTGTCCCGCCCATTTTTTCCGATTTTTATCTTTTTCTTGAAGGATTAGGTGTACATGTTGTTTATAACGAAATCCAGCGCCAGTTTAGTATGCCGTACCTGAAGCAGGATATTGTGGAGCAATATAGTTCTTTTTCTTATCCTTATGGAGCCTTTTTCCGTTTAAAAGATATTAAAAAAGAATTAAAAAGGCGCGAAGTGGATGGAATTATTCATTATACCCAAAGTTTTTGTTTCCGTCAGATTGAGAATTTAATTTTTAGGGAAAAGATTGATTTGCCATTTTTGAGCATAGAAGGCGACAGGCCGGGGAATTTAGACGCAAGGACTAAGTTAAGAATTGAGAGTTTTGTCGAGATGCTTTATGCCAAAAAACAGTTGACTATTTTTGAAAAATGAGTATAATTTTTATGATTAAAAAATGGAACCACAGAGGTCGCAGAGATTTACTCTGTGTTCTCTGTGGTTAAGTTTTGACGTTACTTAAATAACAAACAAGGAGACGAGATGGCTATAAAAATCGCGATTAATGGATTCGGAAGGATTGGCAGAAATTTTTTGAGGGCAGCTTCGGATAAAAAAGAGTTTGAGATTGTGGCAATAAATGATTTAGCAAATGCCTCGGTTCTGGCGCATCTTTTAAAATATGATTCTGTGCATAGGATTTTTGGTAAAGAGGTAAAAGTTCAGGATAATGATATTTTGGTTGACGGCCGCAAAATTAAGGTAATCTCTGAAAAAGACATAACAAAGCTGCCATGGAAGGATTTGGGCGTGGATGTTGTAATTGAGTCTACCGGTCTTTTTACTGATAAAGAAAAGGCGCAGGTTCATTTAGCCAATGGCGCGAAGAAGGTTATCATCAGCGCGCCTGCCAAGAATCCTGATATAACTATTGTCCTGGGGGTTAATGAAAAAACTTATGACGCGTCTAAACATCATGTTATTTCAAACGCGTCATGCACTACAAATTGTTTAGCGCCTGTCGCTAAAGTGATTGATGAGAACTTTAAGATCAAACACGGATTTATGCTTACTACCCACGCTTATACGAATGACCAGAGAATTCTGGATTTGCCGCATAGGGATTTGCGCAGGGCGAGAGCCGCGGCGGTGTCTATGATACCTACGACAACAGGGGCGGCCTCCGCGACCGCTTTAGTTCTTCCGCAATTAAAGGGCAAGCTTGACGGCCTTTCAGTAAGAGTTCCTGTCCCAAATGTTTCGATGGTGGATTTTGTGGTTGAGGTGGAAAAAGCTGTTACGAAAGAAGATGTAAATGGAGTTTTAAAGAAGGCGTCACAGAATGAATTAGAAGGTATTTTGGGTTTTTGTGAACTGCCTTTAGTCTCAATAGATTTTTTAGATAATCCTCATTCTTCGATAGTCGATAGTTTGTCAACAATGGTAGTTGACAAAAATATGTTGAAGGTAATTTCATGGTATGACAATGAGTGGGGGTACTCGTGCCGGCTAGTTGACCTTGTTAATTACATTTATGGTAGCCGCAGGCTTTAGCCTGCGTGGGGAGTGGAGAGTGGGAAGTAGTCGCTAGTCGCCAGTCGCTAGTGAAGAATTGACGAGCGACCAGCGACGAGCGACGAAATACGAGTTTATCAGGAGGCGCATGCAGAAACTATCAGTCAGAGATTTAAATGTTAAAGGCAAAAAGATTCTTGTCCGTACCGATTTTAATGTTCCGCTTGATAGAAAAGGGGAAATTATAGATGCTATCAGAATGACAAGTTCTATTCCGACGATAAAAAATATTATTGATCGCGGCGGACGCGCCATATTAATTTCCCATCTGGGAAGGGCAAAAGGAGAGGTTACTGAAGGGCTGAGGATGAACAAAGTCGCGGAAAAATTAGAAATAGCGCTTGGGAAAAAAATTAGAAAATTAAATGACTGTATCGGAACAGCTGTAGAAGTATCAATTGCCGGTATGAGGAATGGAGATGTAATTTTATTAGAGAATGTGCGATTTTATAAAGAAGAAGAAGAAAATGATGAAGACTTTGCCAGGAAATTGGCGAATCTTTGTGATTATTATGTAAATGACGCTTTCAGTGTTTCACATAGGGCGCATGCCTCGGTGGTTGGGATAACACAATTTGTTTCCAAAGCCGCGGCCGGATTATTAATGGAGAAAGAAATAAAATATTTAGGACAGGCCGTTCAGGATCCTAAACGGCCTTTTTTGGTAATTTTGGGAGGAAGCAAGGTCTCAGACAAAATAGAGATTTTTAGACAGCTTTTGCATAAAGTTGATACATTTTTGATCGGCGGTGGTATGGCGTATACATTTTTAAGGTCTCAGGGTATTCCTGTAGGAGATTCGTTGGTAGAAAAAGATAAATTGAATGTTGCCGCTGATATTTTGACGAAATTAAAAAATAACCACAGCAGAATATTCTTGCCTGTGGATCATGTTATTGCCGATGAATTTGCCGCGACGGCGCAAAGAAAAATTCAGGATGATGTATCTATCCCTAATGGGTGGCGCGGGATGGATATCGGCCCAAAAACAATAGAGATTTTTAAAAAAGAAATAGCAAAAGCGGAAACCATTCTTTGGAATGGGCCCGTCGGCGTATATGAGATTCCTCAGTTTAAGGAGGGGACAATAGTTATTGCCAATATGCTGGCGGAATCCAAAGCCGTAACAATTATTGGCGGGGGAGACTCATCGGCTGCGATCCATGACAGCGGATTTGAAAATAAAATAACTCATATTTCTACCGGCGGCGGGGCGTCTTTGGAATTTCTCGAAGGGAAATCTTTGCCGGGGATTGAAGTATTGACGGACGCGTGAGGAATGGGAAGTGGTCGCTAGTGTAGGGGCGACCGGCTGGTCGCCCAAAATGGGAGGGCGAGGCACCGCCTCGCCCCTACGGAAGAAAGATTTCTCCCTTCGGTCGAAATGACAATTATACAAGTTACGGAGATTTACAGATGAAGAAAAGAAAACTATTTATTGCGGGTAACTGGAAAATGAATACCATTAAAGAAGACGCTGAGGTGTTAGTTAATGGGATTAAAGAAAAAGCGGCAGGTTTTAAACATATTGATATCGCGTGTATGCCGCCGTTTACATACCTTTTTTTAATGAAGGATTTGCTTAAAGATTCAAATGTAAAATATGGCGGGCAGAATATGCATTGTGAGGAAAAGGGCGCGTATACAGGAGAAATTTCGCCGTTAATGCTTAGGGATTTGGGATGTACTTACGTTATAATCGGGCATTCGGAAAGACGGAAATATTTTAATGAAACCGATGAATTGTTAAACAAAAAAGTAAAATCCGCGTTAAAAAATAATTTATCCCCAATTTTTTGTTTGGGGGAAACACAAGAAGAGAGAGACGGCGGCCTCGCGAAAAAAGTTACGGAAAGACAGCTGGTTAACGGATTAATGGGAATAAACTCCGGAGAGGTTAAAACAATTACAATCGCGTATGAACCGGTTTGGGCGATAGGAACAGGTAAAAATGCCGCTCCTGAACAGGCTGAAGAGATGCATAAATTTTTACGCGGTTTGATAGAAAAGAAATATGGGAAAGAAATTTCACAAACAGTTAGAATTCAATATGGAGGAAGTGTTACTCCTGAAAATGCTGACAGTATTCTTAAAGAGGAAAATATTGACGGCGCTTTAGTGGGTGGGGCGAGTCTAAAGGCTGATACGTTCGTCGAACTTTTGAAGATAGCAAATGATTGTTAGAAGCAGCAAGGGGCTTTAGCCCCGTTTGTCATTCCGAGCGGGAGCGAGGAATCTGTTGTAGGGGCGCAATTTATTGCGCCCAGAAATCAGGGCGTGATAAATCACGCCCCTACGGAAGAAAGATTTCTCCCTTCGGTCGAAATGACAAAGGTAATTTGTTGAAATGAGAGAGAAATTGTTGGGTTCTGTAGGGGCGACCCGGTGGGTCGCCCAATATAGGGCGATTCACCGAATCGCCCCTACCAAGGAGGATTGAGTGTATACATTAGTTTTTATTGTTCATGTTTTGGTTTCACTTGGGATGGTTTTTATTGTTTTGCTTCAGCAGGGAAAAGGGACTGATATTGGTTCAGTTTTTGGAGGCGGTGGACAAAATCCGTTGTTGGGCAGCCGCGGAGCCGCGAGTTTTATAGGGAAGGTGACAGTAGGCTGCGCCTCGGTCTTTATGCTTACCTCTCTTTATCTTTCAATAAACGGCCGCAAGTTTTCAAAAACTTCATTGCTGGAAGAGGCTGCTCAGGAAGAGGCTGGAAAAATACGTTCAGACAGCGTGCGGCCATCGATAGATACCACTGTTTTTCCTCCGTTAAATCCGGAATAGTAGGGGCGAATCCATGTATTCGCCCGCTTTGTTGTCATTCCGAGCGGAGCGGTCTGTCATTTCGAACGGTTTCTTGTCATTCCGAACGAGGTGAGGAATCTTATACTGACAGTTATGTGGTCGAAATGACAGAAGAGAGGTTCCCAGTTGAAAAATATTTTAAAATTTCTAATAATTTTTTTTGCAACGCTGGTTTTGTATTCATGCAGTTGTAAGGGCACGGCGCGCCGTGCCCCTACTGAAACCAAAGGTCAATTTGGCGGCAGGATTGTTATAAGTTCAATAAGCGATCCAAAATCGTTTAATTCGATTATGGCAAAGGAAACATCAACAACGCGCGCGATTGGCTGGTGTTTTGAAGGCCTTACTGAAACGGATGGAGTAACAACAGAGGTGAAACCGTGTCTTGCCGAAAGCTGGCAGATCAGCCTATCCGGTTTGGAATGGATATTTAAACTTCGCAGGGATGTAAAATGGTTTGACGGAAAACAATTTACTGCGGACGATGTAGTTTTTACGTTTGAAAAACTGATTTGTAACGATGATATTCCTTCTTCCAGCCGCGATATTTTTGTAATCGATGGACAAGAAATAAAAGTCGAAAAAATAGATGATTGGACGGTAAAATTTATTTTACCGAAACCATTTGCTCCGTTTCTTCGCCAGCTTGGCCAGGAAATTTTGCCAAAACATATTTTAGGGAAATCGGTTCTTGAGAAAAAATTCACTTCAACATGGGGTGTAAATACAGATCCTTCGGAAATTGTGGGGACAGGACCATTTTACCTTAAAGAATACGTTCCCAGCCAGAAACTTGTTTTAGAAAAAAATCCGTATTACTGGAGGAAGGATAAGGATGGAAAACAACTGCCTTATTTGGATCAGCTGGTTATTTTGATTGTGCCTGATCAGGACGCGGAACTTCTAAAATTTCAATCGGGAGAGATAGATATTTTATCGCCGCGCGGCCAGGATTTTTCCTTGCTTAAGGTAGAAGAGAAAGAAGGGAATTTCACGCTTTATAACTGCGGGCCGACATTTGGAACCAATTTTCTTGTGTTCAACCAAAATCCGAACGCGGTTAAACATCCCAAGATTGATTGGTTTACGAACGTTGAATTCCGCCGGGCTGTCGCGCATCTAATCGACAAAGATTCAATTATAAACAATATTATGTCCGGGCTGGCGTTTCCTCAGCATTCGGCAATGGAAAAGGCCGCTGTATTTTTCTACAATGATAATGTCAAGAAATATGATTATAATATTCCAAAAGCCAAAGAAATTTTGTCAGCTGCGGGGTTTGCGGATAAGAATAAAGATGGTTTTTTAGAAGATAAAAATGGAAATGTCGTAGAGTTTACGATTCTTACGAACAGCGAAAACAAAGAACGCGAGCAAATAGGGAATATTATCGCGGATGACCTGCGGAAGGCGGGTATTAAGATAACTTTTGCACCAATACAGTTTAACGCTTTAGTTAACAAACTTGACAATCCTCCCTTTGACTGGGACGCGATTATTATCGGTTTGACCGGCGGGATTGAGCCCCATAGCGGAATGAATGTCTGGATGTCTTCGGGACAATTGCATATGTGGCATCCAAGACAAAAAAAACCCGTAACATCATGGGAAAAAGAAATAGACGATTTGTATAACCGCGGAGCGAGCGAGTTAAACGAAGAGAAACGTAAAGAGATTTATTCCCGCTGGCAGGAGATTGCCGCCGAACAGCTTCCTTTTATCTATACAGTTAACCCCGCCGCCATTTATGCTGTCAGAAACAAATTCGGAAATCTAAAGCCTTCTGCCTATGGCGGCGCAATGCATAATATATGGGAGATTTATATCAGTGAATAATTGAACTATCCCCAAAAAGTGAAAGAAAGGTCGCAAATCACAAGTTGAAGAAAAACTCTAAACCCTAAACTCGAAACACTAAATAAACTCAAAACTATAAACCCAAAACAGAACCCAACCCATCTTGTTTTAAGTTTCGGGTTTTGGATTTGTTTAGGGTTTAGGATTTAGTGTTTAGAGTTTGTATTTTATTATGTTCTCATACATCCGCCGCCGAATTATCCATATGATCCCTTTACTTTTGGGGATTACGGCCTTTTCTTTCATAATTATCCAGATGGCCCCGGGCGATTTTTTTGACCAGTTAAAGTTAAATCCACAGATTTCCAAAGTTACTTTAGAAAAGATGCGGCAGGGGTTTGGATTGGATAAGCCGTGGATTGTTCAGTATTTCCATTGGTTAAAGAATATTTTAAAACTGGATTTTGGATATTCTTTTACTTACCATGTTCCTGTTTTTGATTTAGTTAAGGAAAGAGCGTGGAACACGTTCGTTTTGTCATTTTTAAGCATGATTTTTATCTGGCTTTTGGCTATTCCAATGGGAGTAGTTTCAGCCGTAAAGAAAGACACTTTATCGGATAAACTTCTTTCTGTTTTAGCGTTTTTTGGAATGTCAATACCAAGCTTTTTCCTCGCGTTTCTTTTTATATTTATGGCCGCGAAAACGGGCTGGCTGCCTATTGGCGGGGTGGTTAGTCTTGATCACGACTCACTAAGTTTTTTTGGTAAAATAATTGATTATCTAAAACATATTTTTATTCCAGTCAGCGTGTTGGTTATCGGAGGATTGGCGGGTTTAATGCGTTTGATGAGGGCGAATATGCTGGAGGTTTTAAGGAGCCAATATATTGTTACCGCGCGGGCAAAAGGCCTTCCTGAATATTTTGTAATCTATAAACACGCTCTAAGAAACGCTATTAATCCTTTAGTTACAATTTTTGGCTATCAAATTTCAGGGCTTTTAAGCGGCGCGGCATTAGTGGAAACAGTGACCTCATGGCCGGGATTGGGACGTTTAATGTTGGACGCAGTGTTCAGTCAGGATTTATATCTTGTTATGGGAAGCCTTGTTATGAGCGCGGTGCTTTTATTATTTGGGAATTTACTGGCCGATGTTTTGCTTTTGGTTGTTGATCCGAGAATAAGGCAGTAGGGGCGGCTCCCTGTGGCCGCCCATTTGTAGGGGCGACCCGCTGGGTCGCCCGAAATAGGGCGATTCACCGAATCGCCCCTACGTAAGAGGGCAGGCACGGGGACCTGCCCCTACGGAAGAAAGATCGAAATGACAAAATTATTCAGAAAACATAAACTTGCTTTATTTGGCGCGGGAATACTTTTCATTCTTTATTTTTGCGCCATATTTGCGGATTTTATTTCACCTTACGGTTATAGCACGCAAAATCGGGATAAAAATTATCATCCGCCTACAAGGATTCATTTTTTTGAAAGCAATGAAAAATTTCATATAAGGCCGTTTATTTACGGGACGTCAGGGGAGATAAATACTGAAACCTTTCAGAAAAATTATACAATCAACACCGGGGACAAATATTTTGTGCGCTTTCTGGTAAGAGGGGAAGATCATTTGTTTTTAGGGATATTTAAAACTAACATTCATCTTTTTGGTGTTGATGAACCGGGTAGGATTTTTATTTTCGGCAGTGATTATCTTGGCAGGGATATATTTACAAGAATTTTATATGGAAGCAGGATATCGCTTTCAATAGGACTGATTGGAGTTTTTATCTCATTTTTAATCGGCATGGTTGTTGGCGGGGTGTCGGGATATTTTGGCGGCTGGGCAGATAATCTTATTATGCGTTTTTGTGAAATAATAATGTCATTCCCTCATTTTTATCTTCTGCTGGCCTTGCGGGCCGCTTTCCCGCCGAATTTGTCTTCAGTTACTATTTATATTTTGATAATAATCGCTATGAGTTTTATTGAATGGGCCGGGATGGCGCGTATTGTTCGCGGGATGGTTCTTTCTTTGCGTGAGGAGGAATATGTTTTAGGCGCTAAAGCTGTTGGAGCAAGCTCATGGAGAATTATATACCGCCACATTCTGCCTAATACAATGTCATACGCGATTATATCCGCGACGTTAAGCATCCCGGGATATATACTTGGGGAATCTGCTCTTAGCCTTTTATCATTGGGGATTATGGAGCCTCAGGCAAGCTGGGGAAATATGCTTTCTGTTGCCAAAAGCGTTAATGTCCTGACTAATTTTCCATGGGTTCTTACCCCTGGAGTTTTTATTTTCGCGGCTATTATGGCGTTCAATTTTTTGGGGGATGGATTGCGGGATATTCTGGATCCAAAGTTGTAGGGGCGATTCGGTGAATCGCCCTACATATGTTCAATCGCCTTTCTTCGCGACATGTTCAATTCGTTATCATTTGTTAATTTAAAACTATATTTCTTTTCCCATTCAAGCCATTTTGTTAAATGCAGAATCGCTTTTTGATGTATAGCGGAGATTCGTTGCTTGCTTTTAAAAAGTTTTCTGCCGATATTGAAAAAACTCAGTCCTTCGACATAGTGCAATTCAATTACGATTTTCTCATCCTTATTTAACCGTTCGACCAGGGAATCGATAATTTTCGCCTCTTCTTTTTCGGAGACTAAATCCAGCGGCATTTTTGCTTTGTCATCAGAAATTATTTCGTCGATATTCATTGAACTTTCACGCGAACTGTCAATTTTTCCTCCCAGCGAAATACATTCTGATAATTCTTTAGTAGCTTTATGCCCTCGCCGTTCCGGATCCCGTGATCGGAAATCTCTCCAGAGATATTGTTCCGCCAGTTTAATGGTCCACATAAGGAAAATTTTTTCAACGTTACCTTTGGCTAAGACCTTTTTTGGATTAAACCTGGTCATAGCCTGCCACGCGCCTGTAAGCAGTATCTGCTTGATATCCTGTTTGTTCATTCCCGGGGAAAAGTAGTGCGCGGCAATTTTAGTTAAGACGGGATCTATTTCCTTTAGAACCGCCTCAATAGCCTCTTGCTTGCCTTGATTAGCTTGATGGTATAATTCTTTCATTCAAAAATTTCCTTGTCATTTAAATCCCCCTTTAATCCCCCTTTTTCAAAGGGGGAAATAGGGGGATTTTCACTAATTTATCAATAACAGTATCTATATCGTCTTTTGAGATATTGCTTGTTAGCGATATCCTGAGCCTGCTTTGGCCTGAGGGAACAGTAGGCGGTCTGATTCCCGGAATAAATATATTTTCCTTAAAAAGCCTGCGGCTGAATTCCATAGTCGTTTTGTTGTCTTTGAGAAGAATAGGTATTATCGGACTCTGTGTCCGCAATGTGTCAAATCCGGATTCTTTGAGTTTTTGAATAAAATAAAAAGTTGAATCCCAAAGTTTTTTTCGTCTGCTCGGTTCAGATTCAATTATTTTTAACGCGGCAAAACTTACCGCGGAGGCGGAAGGAGGAATGGCTGTAGAATATATGAAACTGCGGGATTTGTTTATTAAAAGTTCGCGTAAATTTTTACTTCCCAGTATAAAAGCTCCAAAACTGGCAAATGCCTTACCAAGCGTTCCCAGCCTGATTATATTTTTATTTTTTGGGTCAATGTTGAATTTTTCCAAAAGACCTTTTCCTTTTTCCCCGAGGACTCCTAAACTATGTGCCTCATCGATATATAATAAACAGTTATATTTAATCGCGAGTTCCAATAATACTGGAATATCGGCGATATCACCGTTCATACTGAATATGCTTTCGGTAATAATCAGCTTTTTTGCCTGGGGTGGTATTTTTTTGAGTATATTTTCCAGTATATTGTAATCAAAGTGAGGGAAGCGTCTGAATTTCGCGCCAGACAATAGAACCCCGTCTATAATACTGGCGTGACAAAGGCGGTCGCAGATAATCTCATCATTTTTGTCCATCAAAGTTGGAATTATACCGAGATTTGCCTGGTAGCCGCTGTTATATAAAAGGCAGGCCTCGGATTGAAAATATTCTGTCAGCGCATTTTCTAAATCTTCATGAATTTTTATATTGCCTGCAATTAATCTCGATGCCGAAGAGCTTGTCCCATACTTTTGCAAGGCTCTGGCGCCCGCTTGTTTTAGCCGTTTATCATTTGCCAATCCAAGATAATTATTTGAAGATAAATTAAGCAATTTTTTATTGTTATTTTGAAGCGTTCTGCGGCTGTCCTCTTCAATATTTTTTAATGAGTTTTCAATAAAGGTTTCTATCGGATTATTTGCCATACCCACGAATTATATCACATGTCATTTCGACCGCGCAATTTTGTCAGCTTGTAGGTTGGGTTTTACTAAACCCAACATTATCTTTCATAAATTGTTGGGTTGCGCTCCGCTTAACCCAACCTACTAATCTCGGAATGACAAAGTACGGGCGACCGGCCGGTCGCCCGTACTAAAGATTAAAGAGAAAAAGGTCGATAAAACCTTGTGATTTTTAAAACAGTAGTCAAAAAGGATTTTAACAAATTTCTGGAAATGCTTATTGAGAATAATCAATTTTTTGCTCCGCGGAAGATTGCGAAGGATAAAAATGATAAGCCTATCTACGATCTTCGCACGGTAAATGATTTTAAGGAGATTGATTTTGATTATGATATAATGAAATATCCTCCGAGTCATTTTTTCCTTCCCTGCCGTGAAGTGATTTCAAATTTCAAGATAGAAAATAGCGCGTGGGAACAAAGCATTAACTATGGAACTAAAGTTCCGCGTATTCTTTTGGGCTTACATCCGTGCGATATTAATTCCTTAAATAAATTGGATAAGGTCTTGATGTTAGGTGATTATCCTTCTCCTTATTACGCTATAAGGAGAAAAAATACGTTTATCATAGGTATGGACTGTGACCCAAAACCTTTTTGTTTTTGCCGCTCGGTAGGGGCTCATACTGTCCAGCACGGCTGTGATTTGTTTTTGACAGATATCGGAGACAGTTATTTTGTTGAAATATTCAGCAATGTCGCTTTTAATTTTTTAAAAAAAGTGGAAACAAAAGATATAACTAAGGCAAATGATGATGAATACAAAAGGATAAGAAAGTTAAAAGCGGAAAAATTTTCCGCGAAAATAGATGTGACTGATTTAACTAAAATTCTGGATATGGAATTTCAGTCGGACGTCTGGAAGGAATGGGGCAATAAATGCCTGGGATGCGGAAGCTGCGCGAGGGTTTGTCCCACTTGTTATTGTTATGGAATCGAAGAGAAAGTTGATCTAAAATTTCAGCATGCTGAAAAGTTAAAAATTTTGCATGCCTGTACTCTGATTGATTTTGCCGAAGTGGCGGGCGGTTTTAATTTTAGGCCGGAGAGGCATATCCGTTTGAAATATAGATATTACCATAAACACCGCGGATTTGTAGAGGCCTATGAAGAATCGCTCTGTGTCGGCTGCGGCAGATGTGGACAGGAGTGCCTTGCAGGGATAACAGTTCCTGAGGTTATTTCGTCGATAAGGGAATGAAAACAGTCGTTAGTCGTTAGTCGATAGTCCGATGGTTGTCAGTTGTAGGTTGGGTTAAGCGGAGCGCAACCCAACAAAAAAGGTGAGAATAAAAAATGTTGGGTTTCGCAGGCTCAAAACAAGATGGTTTGTATTTTGTTTATGGTTTATAGTTTTGAGTTTGTTTAGAGTTTAGGATTTAGCGTTTAGAGTTTTAGGGGAGGAGAATCTTTATGGATTTGACATTAAACTATCAGGATGTTTTGGCTGATAGTAAAAAACTAAAACCTGGCAGCCGGTTTATCAGAAAAACTGATCTTGGCAATTTTGAAAAGACATTCAAATCGGAGATTACCGAGGTAATTGAACTTACACCTTTAGAAAAGCTTTTTCAGATCCAGATTATTAATCGTGATGAAAGAGAAAGATTTTCTTTTAAACCAGGCCAGTTTTTGATGCTTGAGGTGCCTGGCCTTGGAGAAATTCCCATTTCAATATCTTCATCGTCATCCCGCCGCGGCGTGGTAGAGCTTTGTATCCGTAAAACCGGGCGTGTTACTAATTTTTTGCATAAAATGCAAAGGGGGGCCAATGTTGGGATTAAAGGCCCTTTTGGAACATGTTTCCCGATGGAAGAATTTGTGAATGAAAACATCCTTCTTATCGCGGGCGGGTTGGGATTAGCTCCTTTAAGATCCGCGATTTATTATGTGGAAGAAAACCGTAATATGTTTAAGGATATTTTTATCATGTATGGGACAAATGTCCCCGGCCAAATGCTTTTTACATATCAATATGAAACGTGGAAAAAGATTGACGGAATAAAGCTTTTTACGATTGTCCAGAATCCCGACAAAGAATGGAAAGGAAGAACAGGGCTGATTACCGATCTTTTCGATGAAATTACAATTGATCCTTCCAATACCAACGCTATTGTTTGCGGCCCCCCTGTAATGTTTAAATTTGTTTGCAACAAGCTTAGCGATATTGGCGTTCCAATGGGAAAAATGTTTATATCATTGGAAAGAAGGATGCACTGCGGGATGGGGAAATGCTGCCGCTGCAATGTCGGTTCGACATATACCTGTCTGTCAGGGCCGGTTTTTGATTACTGGACGGTTATGAATTTGAAAGAGGCGATATGAGGGAAGTGAATAGTGAATAGTGAATAGTGAATAGTAGAGATGTCCGTCATTCCCGCGAAGGCGGGGAACCAGAAATAATGAAGACTGGATTCTCGTTTACACGGGAATGACGGGGAATGAGGAGTTTTAGTGCAATATTTAGGCGTTGAATTAATTAAACCAAAAACAGCGTTTTTTGAATTTTCATGCTGTGAAGGATGCCAGCTTCAAATCGCAAATAATGAAAAAAAATTGCTGGATTTTATGTCATTAATTGAAGTGGTAAATTTTCGTGAAATTTCAAGTGAAAGGAATGATGACTATGAGATTGCTTTTATTGAAGGGAGTATTACCAGAAAAGATGAGGTTGACAGGCTAAAAAAGATAAGGGAAAACGCGAAGATTTTAGTCGCGTTTGGGACTTGTGCGTGTTTCGGAGGCATAAACAAGTTAAAAAATAAGTTTAATAATATTGAATGGGTGAAAAAAGAAGTATATGGCGGTTATCCAATAGAGACTAACGATAAAGTTTTAGCGGTTGATGAAGTTGTTAAGGTTGATTTTTACATTTATGGCTGTCCTGTTTACAAATCAGAAGTGGAAACCATAATTCAAAATATTGCGTTAGGCAGGGAATTTAGGTATTCAAAGCATCCGATGTGTGTCAGATGCAAGGAGAAACAGAATATATGCCTGTATGATCTCGGGAAAATCTGTATGGGGCCGCTTACGCGCACGGGGTGTGGAGCAAGATGTCCGTCGAATGGCAATAGCTGTATCGGATGCCGCGGCCCAGCGGTTGAACCGAATATTGAATTTATGAAAACTATCATGAAGAAAAACGGGTTTACAGAAAAACAAATCAGGGATAAATTTGAATTGTTTGGAGCGTTCAGTCAAGTTTAAATTGTTGTAGGGGCGGCATTTATGACGCCCAAGGGCGTGACGGAAGAAAGATTTCTCCCTTCGGTCGAAATGACAACTAAAGATTTTTGATAATACCTAAATTGGAGTGATAGATGCATAATGAAAAAGATTATTTGACCAGAGTGGAAGGGCATGGAACTATAGATATTAAAATTAAAAACGGCAAGATTGAAAAAGCCGAATGGCAGGTAATAGAGACGCCGAGATTTTTTGAGGCAATGGTAGTTGATAAGCATTTTGACGATGTTTCTCTTATTGTTTCGAGAATTTGCGGCATTTGTTCAATTGCCCATGCCACCGCGAGTATTCGCGCCACTGAACGCGCATTTGGCCTTGCTGTAAGTAAAAAAACCGAACTTTTCCGCCGGATTCTGATGAATGCCGAAACTATCCAAAGCCATATTCTTCATCTTTACTTTTTGGCCTTGCCTGATTTTTTAGGCAAAGAAAGTATTTCTCCTATAGCGTTAAGGCTGAAACAATTGGCAAACGATATCTGCGATGTTATTGGCGGACGAAGTACCCATCCGATAACTATGGCGGCCGGAGGGTTTACAAAATTTCCATCAAAAGAAAATCTTTTAATTTTACAAAAGGATTTAATTAATTCTATTCCTGACTTAGTTGAAACGTCCAAAATTTTCGTGGATTTAAAAATTCCGGATTTTGAAAGAGAAACAGAATTTGTTTCTTTGAAAGGCGTGGAAAATTATCCATGGATTGGCGGGCAATTGATGTCTTCTGACGGTGTGTTAAAAAATGAGGATGAATACAAAAAGATGACAAATGAGTTTATGTCCGATTGGTCCACATCAAAACTTGCGAAATTGAGCCGCGGTTCTTTTGCCGTGGGATCGTTGGCGAGGTTTAACAATAATTTTAATTTGTTACATCCGAAAGCAAAAGAAGTTTGTGAAGCTTTTAAACTTAAACCTGTTTGTTATAATCCTTTTATGAATAATATTACTCAATTAATAGAGTGTTTTCATGTTGTTTATGAAACATTAGAACTTTTTGCCAAGGTGTTAGATATGGATTTAAGCCCGGAGGATATTGAAGTTAAACCTAAAAAAGGAAAAGGTGTAGGTGTAATTGAAGCCCCTCGCGGGATTTTATATCATTGTAACGAATATAATAAAGAAGGAAGAATAGTCCGTTGTGATTATGTTATACCAACCGGACAAAATCATGCGAATATTCGTGAAGATTTGAATAAACTGGTTAAGGATTATTCTAAAAGAGGTTATTCAGACAATGAGATTGAGCTTTTGTGTAGGATGTTGGTGCGTTCTTATGACCCTTGTATATCGTGTTCAGTCCACTAGTGATTTGTTCGGCCTGCTGCAAAGCCTGAATTCTGCGTTCTCGAAATAAAATATCCTCGACGTAGTATTAACTACGCCTCCGGGTATTTTATTTCTGCGGCCTTGAATTCAGGCTTTTCGCTAGGCCTCATTAAGAGTGATTTGTTCGGCCTGCTGCAAAGCCTGAATTCCGCGTTCTCGAAATAAAATATTGCTAGCAAAAATTTTATTTATATATTATAATACTGGCGCTGTCATTCCGAGCGGGAGCGAGGAATCTTATGCTGGGGTCGATTTAAGAAAGATTTCTCCCTTTGGTCGAAATGACAAAATTGTAACACATATTAAAGAAAGGATAAAAAAAATGGGAAAGAAAAGATTTGGAAGTCTATTGTGTCTGGTGGTTTTTGTTTTTTGTATGCTTGCCTGTGACAAGTTTCAAGGGGAAAAGACAGGATCTCAAACGGTTGATGGAGACTTAGTTGTCGCTAAAATAGGTAATACTAAGATTACTGTAAAGGAATTTGAACGTAAATATAATACTGTCCCCCCTCAATACAAAATGTTATTTTCCGGAGAAGAGGGGAAAAGGAAATTTCTTGATGAAGTTGTTAAGGAAAAAATATTAGCTGAAAAAGCTAGGTCTGTCGGTATTGATAAGAAGGCGGATGTGAAAGAGGTTATTGATGATATTAGAGACAATATTCTCGCGAAGGAGATGTTTACTGCAAAAAATGAGGAGCTGACTAAATCGGTCACTGTAACGGAAGAAGAAATAGAAAAAGAAATTAAGGAAAGCGGTACATTAGCGTGCGCGAGTCATATTCTTCTTAAAGACGAGACTAAAGCAAAGGATATATTGAAAAGAGCTAGAAAAGGCGGGGATTTCACGAAATTAGCGGTGGAATTTTCAGAAGATCCTTCAGTAAAAAGAAATAACGGAGAGTTAGGTACTTTTTCTAAAGGGGATATGCTTCCGGAATTTGACAATGCCGTGTTCGCGTTAAAAATAGGTGAAATCTCGTCAGAACTTGCAAAAACTTCTTATGGGTATCATATTATTAAAAGGACAGAGCCTGAAAAAGAAGAAGTTAAAAATAGATTAATTAGCAGAAAGCAGAATGATTCCATTAATAATTGGATGGAGGAAATTAAAAAGGAAATTTCAGTGGAAATTAATGAGGATATTTTAAAGAAAATAAATTTTGAAAAGGAAGATCAAGGTAAAAATCCACATGGTGGTATGCAGGGTGGTATGCAGGGTGGTATGCCGGCAGGCCATGGCGGGATGTAAGGAAATCGATAAAATAAAATCCCCCTATTTCCCCCTTGTAACCTGCCTGCGGTAGGCAGGAAGGGGGATTAAGGGGGATTTTTTGTGGTGCCGAAGGGGGGAGTTGAACCCCCACAGGATTGCTCCTACATGACCCTGAATCATGCGTGTCTGCCAGTTTCACCACTTCGGCTGTCTATTTTTTTCTTCAATAAATTTTTCCAGTTCTTTTATATGGCATCCGCCGCATTTAGCAGTTGGAACGTCTTTGTATTTTCTTTTGTTTTCCGTATGACAGTTGCGGCACATATTATGATACGCGACTTTAAGCCTGATTGGAAGATTTTCTTTCACTAATTGCGATTCATTTTCCGTGTTATGGCAGGATGGACAATTAGCTGGTTTTTGTCCCTGTGTTTTTAATTCATGATGGCATTGTTCGCAGGGGAAACCAAGCCCGTTTTGTTTATCAAGGTGTTTTGTGTGATTAAAATAAACCACAGGAACACGGTTTTGAATAGGGTCTATTACAATAAAATAGGAAAAAACAATCGAAGGTATAAAAATAAAGGTTAAAATCAAAATAGCCCAGCCCCTCACTTTTATTCTCATCATTAAATAATATCCTTATGTTTATTAAAAGCCATCTTATTTTAAAACACGTCCAGTTATTTTATGAGGGGCTGGGTTCATCTAAAAATCCCCGTTTATATTGTCATTTCGACCGAAGGGAGAAATCTTTCTTTCGTAGGGGCAGCCCTGCGTGGCTGCCCTCTTTTATTAGGGCGACCACATAGGGTCGCCCCTACAATAGATTCCTCGCTCCCGCTCGGAATGACAATAAGCCGCTCGGAATGACAATAAGTAAAATTGAATTATATCATATAATTTAAATAAAAAAAATATGATACAATACCTTCCTACTTATGCATAATAATAAATTAAATATTTTAGAGATAAATTTCTCGCGGGCGTGGGGCGGACTTGAGATGCAAATGCCCATTATCGCGCAAGGCTTAAAAAAATTAGGGCATAACGTGACAGTGGTTTGTCCTAAATTATCTCCCGCTGAAAAGGCGGCCGGCCAATATGGTTTAAAGATAATCAATTTGGAAAACAAAATAAAATATCTGGATCTATTTGCTGTTTGGAAATTAAAAAACATAATAAAAGAAAATAAAATCGATATTGTGCACAGCCATATGGCTAAAGATCTATGGATGATTGTCCCGGCCGCAAGAATGGCGGGGTGTAAAAAAATATATTTTACAAGGCATATTGAGTCACATTACAGGAAAAAAGATATATTCCATTTTATTTTACATCGTTCATTAACCGGCGCTGTCGCGATTACAGACGCGGTAAAAAAAAGTCTAATAGATACTACGCATATAGTCCCAGAAAGAATTGAGGTTATTTATTGCGGAGTCAATATTGGGAAAGTCAAACAAAAAAGTTTACCCCGCCCCTCGTGGAATTCAAACAAGGGGCGGGGTTTATCTGAAAATATTCTAAGAAAAGAATATAAAATTTCTGAAGATTGTTTATTAATTGGGACAATCGGCCGTTTACAGGAGGGTAAAGGCCAGGAATATATTTTACGCGCGGCGCCGGCTATTCTAAAAAAATTCCCTGAATTGAAAATATTTCTAGTT
>JBDROR010000051.1:0-12415 GCA_043809805.1 bacterium | reverse complement strand
AGACTTCGGCAGTAAATCATTTATCCCATACCGCGCAATAGCCATTGTATGCGTGCCGCAAACCTCCATGATGTTAATTGGCTTGTCAGCGAGTCGATGAATATTATTTACGATTTTTTTTATTAGTTCCGGGTTTCGGAATTTGCTTAAATTCAGGGAGTTCATATTAGTGCTCTGTTAAATTAATTTCGATGTGATAGCAGAGGCTATTTTGGCCTGATTCAAGGCACGAGGAGCGTTGCATACCCTCTGCGGTATGTAAGCGACGAGAACGCAGAAGCAGGGCAAAATAGCCTCTGCCCTTCGGGAATGCCTATTTTTGGCCAATTTCTGCCTTACTCCTCCTTGACGTATCGGAGGATACGCCTGCGTCGTCGTTCGTTGAAATTGTCTCAAATCTGGGCATTCTATCACATCAAAATTAGTTTAATAGAGCACTTATCAATTTAAGGGTTTCAACGGCTTCTTTTCCATCTATTTTATTTATAGCGAAACCGGCATGAACCAAAACGAAATCTCCAATTTTTACATCAGGCAAAAGGTCTAACGCGGACTCTTTTTTTATTCCGCCAAAATCAACCATCGCCATGTTGTTGTCGATCTTTATGATTTTTCCGGGTATTGCCAGGCACATAAAACTATTCTATCTTTATATTTTCTTATTTGCAATATAATTAAGATAAATCCAAACTTGGCCAATGCTGATGCCGGCGTCATTTGCAGGGACGAGTTTATTAAAATATATTTTTAATTTTTTATGGTCCATTTCTTCTGTTAACCAATCGACTAGAATCCTGTTTTGAAATACTCCGCCGCTTAAAAGAATTTTATCCGTATTATAGGTTTGAGCCAAAGTCCCGCTGATTTCAGAGATAAGTTTTACGATTGTCAGATGAAATTTTTCAGAAATTTTTTCGTTGGGAACATTATTTTTTTTATCTTCTACTACAGATAAAAAAAGGCTTTTTGCGTCAATTACTATTTTCTCTTTTGATTCAAAGTTGTTGTTGGCTTTAATATTTTTAAGACAGATTGGATAATAAGACTTTGGTTTATTTTTGCAAAGCGATTCCAATTCCATTGCGGCTTGCGCTTCAAAGGTAACTTCGTTCCTCAGACTTAATAATGCGGCAACCGCGTCAAATAATCTTCCCATGCTTGATGTCAAAGGGGTGTTTGTTTTTGTTTGTGCCATCTTTCGGATAATGTCTATTTTCTCTTTATTTTTTTTATCAATAAAATCAATGTTTGCCCCTTCGCATAATACGGCCGCTATCCGCCATATTTCTTTTATTGCAAGTTCTCCCCCGGGCAAATAGAAATAATCTAAATGGGCGGTTCGCAATATTTTATCTTTTGTAAACGCGAAAAAATCTCCGCCCCAGATATTCCCGTCCATGCCATAACCCGTGCCATCGAATGCCACACCGATAAAAGGAGGTTTTAAATCTTCTTCACAAGCCACGCTTGCTATATGTGCCTGATGATGCTGAATGCCGAAAGATTTTAACGAATTTTGCCTGGCATATTGTTTGGCAAAATTGGCGCTGAGATATTCCGGATGGAGGTCATAAAGAACTTTTTCAGGTTTTGCGCCTGTGAGTTTTTTGAGCCGGACAAATATTTCCTCAAAAAAGGACATAGTCCTCTCGTCCTTTAATTCTCCAATATACTGAGATAAAAACGCCCTTCCTTTTGTGAAAAGGGCGAGACTGTTTTTCATATCAGCCCCTGACGCGAATATTTCAGGGTGTTTTTTCTTGGGGAAAACACCGACGGTATTTGGGACATAACCTCTGGCGCGGCGAAGCAGCCGCACAGACCTTCCTGAATAACAAGCGATAGAGTCGTCGCATCGGTTGAATATTTCCCGGTTATGCAGCAAAAAATAGTCTGCAATATTTTTTAATTCTTTATAGGCATCATTATTCGTTCGGCTAATTGGTTCATTGCGCCTGTTCCCGCTTGTCATTACCAAAGCAGATAATTTATCCGTCTCAGGCGGATAAAAAAGAAGAGAATGTAATGGTGTATATGGAAGCATTATCCCAAGATATTTATTTTTTGGCGCAACGCCTTCGAGGATTTTTAAATTATTTCTTTTTCCCAAAAGAACAATCGGCCGCTCATTTGAAAGAAGAATGTCTTTCTCTTTTTGGCTTATGAAACAATATTGTTCGGCGGTTTTTATGTCAGGACACATAATTGCAAGAGGTTTGTCTGGCCTTTCTTTTCTTTTCCGCAGCCGCATTACCGCCTCTGTATTTAACGCATTACAGCAAAGATGAAATCCGCCAATTCCCTTGATAGCCAATATCTTTCCTCTTTTTAACAACTTCGTTGTTTCCTCTATTGGGTTCAGGCAGTTAATTTTTTTTCCCAAAACATTTGTCAAACAAACCTTTGGGCCGCAAATAGGGCACGCGTTTGGCTGTGCGTGAAACCTTCTTGTCATTGGGTTATCAAATTCCTTTTGACAATTTGGGCACATCTTGAAGTCAGACATAGTGGTATTTATACGGTCATATGGAACGCTATGAGTTATACTAAACCGCGGGCCGCAGTTAGTGCAGTTGATGAATGGATAGCAAAACCGCCTGTTGCCGGTTGTAAATAATTCATTTTTACAAGTATCACAGACACTTATATCCGGGGGGAGGGAAATATAGTTTTTTCCTGAAAGGGCGCTTTTTAAAATTTTAAATGATATATAACCCTTTGGCGGGAGTTTTTTTGTCGATATATTTTTGATTTTTGCGTGTGGAGGTGAAAATTTTTTTAAGTTTTTAAGAAAATAATCGACAGTATCAGGGTTCCCTTCTATTTCCATGGAGACCCCTTCGGTTGTATTTTTTATCCACCCTCTAAGTTTCAGCCTTTTTGCTGTGCGGTATATCGTTGGACGAAAACCTACCCCCTGCACGCGTCCGCAAATTGTTAGTCGTAATCTTGTCATTTTATTTTTAATATTTCAAGCTCCGGCGTGAAAATACAAACCCTGTCTTTCCCAAGATGTTTGGCCTCATAAAGCGCAAGGTCAGCCTTTTTGATTAATTCATTTTTGTCTTTGGCATCATGCGGGTAGCAGCTCAATCCAATACTTATTGTCGGTTTGATGTTGTATGCCGTATTTTTAGTTTTAAAGATTGATACGGGGAGTAACGAGTGGAGCCGCTGGGCTAAAATGAACGCGCCGTCTTTAGTAGTTTCGGGAAGGATAATAGTAAACTCTTCTCCTCCATATCTGTACACAGAATCAATGTCCCGGACATTTTGCATGAGAAATTTCGAGATTTTCTTTAAAATCAGGTCACCCTCAAAATGGCCGTATGTGTCATTAAAACTTTTAAAATTATCAACATCAATCATTAAAACGGAAAATCCGCGGGAGTATCTTTTGCAGCGTTTAATTTCATCTTTCAATACCTCGTGGAAGTGCCTGTAATTAAAGAGGCTGGTTAAACCGTCATGCTTGGAAAGCTCCTTATACTTATCCCTTTCTTTATAAATCCGCTGCTTTTCAATAGTTTCATAGAGCATTATTTTTGCGACTTCTTTATCAAATGGGACAGGAATATAGCCGTATTTGGTAATAACAATTTCATATTTCCCTTTGGCGAGTTTTTTAACAGCTTCACTGTGGTTTTTAGCTATTTTAAAGTTATATTGTTTTTTCGACAGCATTTTTTTTAGCAGTTTTGCTGCCGCGGTTTTAGTTTCAATAATCAGGATGTTAATCGCGTCCGCCGCATCAGTTGCTTTTTTATTCATAAATCCCCCCTATTATTTAAAATTGTAAAATCAAAAATTATATTTTATGCCAGCATGAGTTCCATTTAAAGAAAAAGCTTTTGCCCTTAGATAACGATACCCAAGCACAAAGTTTATTTTTCCCCAGTAAAATCCGCATACCCAGTCAAAATCATAAAATGGCCGACCATCAAGATATACATGCTCCATGGAAAGATTAACTGTAGCGGGTTTTTTTGGCAAAAGCTGATAATTAAAACCAAAAGTATATCCTGAAGTAGTTTCATTTTGTTCTAAATGTTTTAATCCTAATTTGAATTCAAAGGCGCTATATTGGGATGGAATAGTAATAGGTATGTAATAAAACGAATAAAGCTTGTATTTTTCTAAATCGACATAATTAAATTCCGCGCCGGCAAAGGCCTGATGTTTTATTTTAAAGTCAAAATTCAAGCCGTTTAATGAAGATGACTGATAATGAAAACTTGCCAGAGCGTCACAATGCCACGGAGATTGATTATTGGATGCTTCAAGTAAAAATTTATCGCTTTTATATGGCGGTTTTACGTATTGCCATTTCGCGGGTTCTTCTAGTGTAAAGGTGGGGAAAATGGCGTTAGCGACAGTGGAAAAGAATACAATAAAACTAAAAATAAGAATAAAAACTTTTTTTAGCATATGATCAGAATCCCCGGAACTTAACTGATATAACTGTCATTTCGACCGACCAATTTTGTCATTTCGACCGAAGGGAGAAATCTTTGTTCCGAACGCTAAGATCCCTCGCTTCGCTCGGAATGACAATATTCTTACTTGTATTCTACCCCTATAGGTTTTAAAAGTCTATACCTTATTTGGGCTTTCACTATTTATTCTGAATAATTCATTAAAATTCCGGTAATTATACCGACAGGGGCTTTTGCCTGAATAAAAACGGGCATTCTTATTTCATCATCGCTAAACCAGACTTTTAACCTAATCTCTTTTTTTAGGTAATTTCGGTCTTTTTTGTCAACTGAAAATTC
The DNA here is from genome assembly GCA_043809805.1 of bacterium. Lineage (GTDB taxonomy): Bacteria > JACRDZ01 > JAQUKH01 > JAQUKH01 > JAQUKH01 > JAQUKH01. Next base: position 7,640 of record JBDROR010000051.1, on the reverse strand, counting down.
GATTACATCCGTTAGGAATTTTCCCGCCGGCGTTGAAACCTCCTCTTTTTTTAAAACTTGAATTTTGATGGTTTCATTTTTTTTCCCATCGCAATACGAAAAGCTCATCGTACCACCTTCTTTGATATCCAATCCTCTGAAATACCATAGAATAGAAAGCGGATCCTGGACGTTTTCCGGTATCTCGAAAGTGGTATCCTGCCTTTTTGCGACATGGTTTATCTGATCAAAATCCACGACCAGATTATCCCGGTAACGGCCTTCTTTTATATTTTTTACATACCGCCATGAAAATAGATTGTCAACATCAATAAAAGACTCAATAGTATTTTCTACCTTAAAAAATATTGCCACTACCCCCTCGGTCCATATACGGTTTACCGCATGATATGTTAACCGGTTTTGGATTTCGGTAGTTTCTATAATCATTAATTCGGATGAAGCAACAGGAATGCCGCCCCATTTTACCTTGTAGAAGAATTTTCCTCCAGCCGGTGTAATGCTTTTTGCATTGTCTTCCGTATTGATTGCGGGCGATAATATAAAAATAATTAGAATGAGTGAATATGATATGATTTTTTTCACTTGCAAACTCTCCATAACTTGTTAATTGTCAGTATAAGATTCCTCACTTCGTTCGGAATGACAACAATTCGTCGTTCGTATTTTGTCATTTCGGCTACACCCTTTTGTCATTTCGACCGAAGGGAGAAATCTTTCTTCTGTAGGGGCGATTTATTACGCCCTGATTTCTGGGCGCAATAAATTGCGCCCCTACAACAGATTCCCATCAGCTTTTTAGTTTCTCTGCAAAGAGAGCGGCAGTTCAAGTTTATTTTTTTCTAAGAGTGTTTTGTCTAAAAGCATATCTTTTGTCATCCCGTCCGCCTGAATTTTTCCATCGTTTAAAATTATACATCTTTCGCATACTTCCATAATTAAATCCAAATCATGGGATACAATAATTTTTGTATGGTGGAACTTCTTTAACAGGTGTATTAAGTCTCTTCGCGAATAGCTGTCGAGGAAGGAAGATGGTTCGTCCATAACCAGAATATCGGGTTCCATCGCAAGGATTGTAGCGATGGAAACAGCCCGTTTTTGACCAAGGGAAAGATGATGGGACGGCCTGTTTTTCAATTCCAAACAATTTACGGCGGAAAGTGCTTCGTTTGTTCTTTTTTCGGCTGTTTCAGCGGAGAGGCCGAGATTTAACGGCCCAAAAGATACATCATCAAAAACAGTGGGCATAAACAATTGGTCGTCGGGATTTTGAAATACGAGGCCGACGTGGCGCCTGATTTCCATTTTTGTTTTTTGTGTTACAGGTGTGCCGCCGATGTTTAATGAGCCGGATGTGGGCAGAAAAAATCCATTTAATTGCAAAATAAACGTAGATTTTCCCGCGCCGTTTGGACCAATAATTCCGACAGATTCTCCATGCGTTATCTCAAAAGACAGGCCGTCAATAGCCTTTGTTCCATCAGGATAAGAAAAACATAAATTTTCCGCTTTAATAATATGGTGGCTCATAAAAAAATTGGCAGGCTAATAATATCTGTTGGTCAAACAGTTTAAATTCGTGTTACCCGAAGAGGTAGTTAATTTTAGCTTATTGTTTTTCCTGCTGTTGCCCTGGAAACCGTTGTATGTTTAATGCCTCTTATGGTTTTTAGTTTTTTATATAAGCTTTCAACCTCGTTTGATTTACCTTTTACTACTATTACTTCAAGGCAATTATCGTGATCTAAATGGACGTGCTGGGTAGAGACAATATTCTCATGGTAATCGTGTTGTATATTCATTAACTGATTAACCAGTTCCCTTTTGTGATGGTCATAAGCGAGGCTTATAGCGCCCGCAACCTGTTTTTTCCCATCAGCCCATTCTTCTTTTACAAGTTCCTTGCGGATCAAGTCACGAATCGCCTCTGAACGTTGAAGATAGTTTTGTTTTTTTATATGCTTGTCAAAATGTTCCAAAAGTTCTTTTTCCAGCGAGATTCCAAATCTGACCAAATCCGGCATGTTAAGTTCCCCCTCTTTGTCACTCCGACCGAACATAAAAACTATAACACAAATATTTTTTTTGTCAAGAAACCTATATCTAGCTCAAACTAAAACCTGTTTTATAAAATTTTATCCGTCCATATAAGAGCCAGGCTTAATAAAATAAAAAAAGTTGATTTTAAGATGTCATAAGAATTAACATTGAATTTATAAAATGTCTGTAAATTCCCGTTGTACCCTCTTGACCACATGGCACGGTAAATCCAGTCGGTCCTTTCAAAACTTCTAACCAGTAACATGCCGACGAAGTTACCTATGGTTTTAAGCGAATGCAAATTTGTTTGCATCCTAAATCCCCGGGCTAAAATTGCTGTATGCATCCTCTGCATTTCTTCCAGAAAAACGAATATATACCGATAAGAAATCAAGAATATCTGAACCAGTACTTCCGGGACTTTCAGCCTCTGAATGGCTTTTATTGTTATGTCAAAAGGTGTAGTCCCAAAGGTTGGGAAAATTAGTATAACGACAGTTAATGCCCGCAGGTAGACAAGGGTACCTAGATATAACCCTTTAGAATTAATCGGGAGGGTAAACAAATAAAATAATGTTTTGCCCCCATCGGTAAAAGGGAGAATAATAAAAAATGGCAAAAGAAACAGCATTACCCATCTTAGTCTTTTAAAGACAAAAGATACGGGTATTTTTGATATAAAAGTAAGAATAACAGCAGAACAAAAACAAAAGAAAATTATTATCAGATTATTAATAGCTGATATAGTAAATATATAGAAAAACAGGCTAAATATTTTTAGCCTTGGATCCCAGTTATGAATATGTGATTCTAAATGAGCAAACTTATCTATTTCCGGATGCATTTATTTTAATTCCTAGAACTTCGGGTTTTACTATCGTGAGAAAAGAAACGGTAAACCCAACAATTACGGCTTCAACAATCATTACGGGTATATGGGCCAGAACCGCGTATCCCGCTACTTTTATAAAATTCTCTCCTGTAGTTACTAATAACACTGCCAGGACTATTGTGGACATAAATATACTTAATCCCCCCATTGCCGCGCCCCATATACCATTCACATATTTATAATTTCTATTTTTTAGAGGAAATTTTACCCTCAATTTAAATAATTGATATACAATTAAAGCAGGGATGCCCATCATGCATGCATTAATGCCTATAGTCGTAATGCCTCCATGCTGAAATAATAGCGCCTGTAAAGTAATTCCCACTAAAATGGCCAGAAATGCACACGGCCCTAATACAATGCCGATAAGACCATTTAAGATAAGATGAACGCTGGTCGGCCCCAGGGGGATATGGATTAATGAAGCCACAAAAAAGACAGAGGTCATAACGGAGACTTCCGGAATCTTATCTGTTTTTATCTTTCTCATTGTAGTTTTGGCAATCCCGGCAGCTACTAAATATCCGCTAATATATACCAAAGGGGAAAGAATTCCGTCAGAGATATGCATTTATAACCTCCTATCATTTAATTTCCCATTAACCAAAAGACTGATTACAAACCCTGATAATCCGAATATAAAACCCAGCCCTGCAAAAATTCCCGCCCATGGAACAGCTTCTTTATGCATTCCCCTCTTGTGAGATTGTCCGGTTTTGTCCTTTTTCGCCTTCAGCTCCGAGATAAGCCCTGAAGTATTATCCTCGTCAGCCTTATTGTCCGGCCGAGTAGACAAGGATGATTGTTCACTTTCAGGGAGAAGAAATTCAGCTCTGTGTCCCATACTCGCGTTCATAACTATTTTAAAGTCAGTTTTGATGGAAGGTTTAAAAGAAAATTTGCCGGTTTCGTCCGTTGCTCCCTCAATAATTATATCTCCCTTTTGGTTGTAAACGGTTATCCTTGAATTTTTAGTCGGCCTGCCGTCAGGGAAATATCCTTCCACAAACACTGTGTTTTCTTCGGCATAAGCGTAAATGTTAACTTTATGCGCGGCAGCCGGGTTAATAAGATTTATCAAAAAGAAAGTAGAAAAAAATACCATATAAAAATATTTTTTAATCTTCATTCTCTGTTCTCCTAATTTTATAGTCCAGCTATTTCATATCGGAGGTTTTAATCCATAAAACCGCTCCTATTTCAATTTCTTTATCTTCACCATTATGTTTTATCTTTGTACTATCAGTATTTAAAGCGGCAAAACCCCACCATCCGGCTTTGGGCATACAATAAGAAAATACTCCATTCTGGTCAGCCTTAACTACCTGGGTTACAAATGGATCAGATTCGGGCTTAATTTTTCCATCTTTATTGTAATACTCCACTTCCACCTCAGCGTAAGGAACGGGATTTCCATCCACTTTAACAATCCCCTGAAATAAATTACCTGTCCAGATGCCATATGGCCTGCTAAGCGGGATAATCTCAGTTTTAAGGCCGACCTCTTTATCCCAACCGGTATCTATACCCAAAGCATTAACAATAACTTTGGTATAGTGGATGATAAAACAATCTTCGGCTGGTTCCCAGTATGGTGTTGGTTCATCATAGAAGACATAGTTGGCCGGTCTTTTGATTTTGTAATCGGTTTCCCAGACAGTAAAGTTATTAACCTTCTTTTTCTTAAGAGTTCCGCGTAAATCAGTTTTTCCCCCATTAATCATTACTCCAAACTGGGTTGGTTTTTCCATGTTCATATAATGGCCTTCCATAGGATGAATAAACATTATATCCAGATGTACATCCTTGGAATCTTCCTGAGTGATAATATCATCTGAGGGAATTATCATCCCGAAATGAGCCAGTGTCAAGGAAGTTGAGAATAAGGATAACAGAATTGTAATCACAGAAATACAGCTTAACTTTTTCATGAATTTATTCCTCCAATAATTTAATATTCCAGAGTTAATTTACAAAACGTACCGTTAACACTATCCGCAACATCATAAGAAGTTACGGAATATTCAAATGACAAGGTCGTATTTTCAGCCAATCGATAGTTAATTCCACCTGCCACTATGGATTTTATTCCATCAGCCGTAGAGTCATCATCCTTATATCCTTCGTATTTGGCCGCTATTTCCAAAGGATCTGCTGTCTGATAGGCAATCGAGCCAAAGTAGGTGGTTGGTTTTGAATTACCGGATGGCCGGCCTGAAGCACCCACATATTCCGCTTCCAGCGTCATCTGGCCTAACGTATATTCAACATTAGCACTTAAATCTGAAAGAATCTCATCATCTGCTGTTTGATCAGATTCAGCCTTGTAGGAAATAGAGGCATTTAATCCTTCTATTGGAGCGGCTGAAATTTTAGTCGCATAACCAATAGCATCAGAGGTTGGGTCCTGATTGTCATAAATTGCCGCTTCGAATGTTACCACCCCTGTTGGATAAGCAATTATTAATCCTGTTTGATTTGTTTCCCAGTTTTTTGTCTGGGGATCTGAAATCAGATGTGAATTGAATATACCAAAAGGCATTACTGTTTTCCCCGCCGTAAGAGTTAGAGGACTGTTTTGAAGTTTTTCTATGGTAATGGTTGCTTCATCCAGGATGTCTCCATTATTATCAGCTTCAGCGTCCGGTCGCAGTAATATATTTCCTGAAACATTTTCAGCCGGAGAAATGCCAATTCCGACTTCGATTGCACCCGGTTTAATCTGGGACGGACTATTGGCTTCATCGGTATTCTCATAATCTATTTCAATTTTTCCGTTAACATTTACAATGTCTTTGTTCCCTTCATCTGCAGAAAGAAATAAAGTGTTGAGAAAAAGAAAACAGAAAAATGCCGGCACAATACTTAAATAATTTAACTTTTTACATTTCATGAGCCTGTGTTTCCTCCTTGTTTTTATATTATTAAAAATCAACATCGAAAAGAATGGTTGTTTTCACCTCCTCCTTTGCAGTATCGTGCTACTTTTTTGTAATATCGTAACACGATTTTTAAGTGTTGTCAAGAGAAAAAGATTGTTTTATAATAAGAAAAATGTTGAGTTATGAAACCACTTCTAGTTACAGGAGGAGAAAAATGCAAATTATACCGGCAATTTTAACTGAAAAAAAAGAAGAGCTTTTAAAAATGATACACTGCGCGGAAAAATTTTGTCCATTAGTGCAGATTGATGTTATGGACGGGCAATTTGTACCTACAAAAAGTATCTCACCTGTTGACCTCGCGGGCATTAAAACGGAAATTATGAAAGAAATTCACTTAATGGTGGAACATCCTCTTGCTTATCTAAAACCCTTTAAAGATGCCGGAGCCGGCAGGCTGATTTTTCATTTTGAGTCTAAAGATGATCCATGGGAAGTTATAAAAGAAACCAGAAGGCTTGAATTGGAAGCGGGTGTGGCAATTAATCCGGAAACTCAGGTTGCTGAAATTGAGGATTTTTTACCGGTTGTTGACCAGGTTCTGGTTATGACTGTTAACCCTGGACATTACGGAAGCCCGTTTTTACCCGAGATGATTAATAAAATTACTGAACTAAAAAAAAGGAAAGGGAAGTTTTTAATTTCGGTTGATGGCGGGATTAAAATGGATAATATTCTTGATATGAAAAATGCCGGCGCGGATTTAGTATGTGTGGGGAGTGGAATTTTTAAAGGGGATCCGGAAGAGAATTATAAAAAGCTTGTCGAAAAAAGTTCATAATTAAAAATAAATTACAGTTTTTTTTTGCTTTATCCGATTAAAGTGAGAAAAGGACTGGTATGGCACGGAAACTGATTGTTTTGCAATCTATCTTTCTGCTCTTTTTCACTGTTAGTTGTAATAATGCGGGGAAACCGAAAACAATAAGCCTTGAGAAGACAGAAAAAGTAGAGTTAGAAGCCGCTAAAGAGAATCCGTTGCGCGTGGCAATTGGGAATACAATTACACAAAAAGAAGCGTTTGTGTATTATAAACCGCTTTTAGATTATGTCGGGAAAAGATTAGATAGGCCAATTAAAATTTTGGTAAAAGAAAGCTATGCCGAAATTAACAGGTTGATGGGGTTAAGTGAAGTTGATGTTGCTTTTGTGTCCAGTAAAGCCTATATTGATGGTTATACTGATTATAAAATACAACTTTTAGCCGCTCCGCAAATCGAGGGTAGAACTCAATACTACTCCTATATTATCGTTCCCGAGAGCAGCCACGCGAAAGATTTTAAAGAACTGCAGGGGAAAACTTTTGCCTTTGTTGATCCGATGTCCAGTTCGGGCAGTCTGGTGCCTCATAGTATGCTGACCAATATGGGGGAAAAACCGGATTTTTATTTCAAAAAATATATTTATACGTACGCGCATGATAATTCTGTCAAGATGGTCGCGCAGAAGATTGTGGATGGGGCTGCCGTATCGAGTATCGTGTGGAAATACCTTAATCAAACTGATCCTGAATTGACCGCGAAGACCAGGGTAATCGAAAAAGCTCCCGCTTATGCGATGCCGCCCGTTGTTGTTCGTCCGAATTTAGATCCTGCATTAAAGCAAAAATTAAAAGAAATTTTTTTGGAAATGCATAACGATAAAAAAGGGAAAAGAATCCTTAAAGAAATAAAAACAGATAAATATGTTGTTGTAGAGAATAGCGATTATGATCCTATCCGTGAATTAGAGCAGTGGATTGTGGAGTAGTTGTCATTCCGAGC
>JBDROR010000050.1:0-2226 GCA_043809805.1 bacterium | reverse complement strand
ATCGGCTGGTATATTAACAATAATCCCCCTATTTCCCCCTTTGAAAAAGGGGGATTAAGGGGGATTTTCAGGTGAAATATGTTTAACAGAAAAAAAAGAAGAATAGATGTTCAATTGAATGTAACGCCGTTAGTTGATGTTATTCTTCAACTGGTCCTGTTTTTTATGGTTTCAACAACCTTTGTTGTTCAAACCGGTATCAAAATAACCCTGCCCACAACAACTGTCCGGGAGGTTCAACCCATAAGAGATTTAGTGGTATCAATAGGTGAAAACGGCGCTATGTATTTGAATCGTGACCCTGTAACGATAAATACTCTCTCCGGTCGACTGAAGAAAATAGGTAATTTACAGGAAAAATTATTAATTATTAAAGCTGACAGAAAAGTTTATCATGGATTGGTTGTGAATGTTATGGATATCGCAAAAACCAATGGTTTAAATAAGATTGTAATTGCCACTGAACGCAAGACCCAGCCCTTCCCAAATACAAAGAAGGAATGAAAAAATGATGGAAAGCATGTGGGGGAAAATAATTAGTTTAGATGATAACTACGAAAGGAAGGGCTGGGCGCGTTATTTTGATTTAAACGCATCTTTTTTATTTTCGGTTTTAATTCATGTTTTTGTTTTGTCGCTGCCGTTATATTATTTGCCTCAGACAGTAAGGTATGTCCCTGTTATAAATTTGACTCCGGTTGAACTATTAGTTGTTGAACCTGTTAAGCCAAATTTATTATATACCAAAGGGAAAACGGCTGATTTTAAGCAGACGGTGCTGAGTCCGCGCCATGTATTATCGAATATTTCGCCGGCTCCGCTTGATTCTAAAAAAAACCTTGAAAAAAAAGATTTTTCAAAACTGGATATTTTAGACGGCAAAAACAGTAAAATTGTAACAAGTAAAGGGACGTCATTTTTTCCCGAAGATAAAAAAAATTCTTATTCATCTGAAAAGCTTTCATCAAAAGGTTTAGTAAATTCAAACGCGGGCCGGAAAGAAGATGGTGATAAGCTTATTCCGTTTTCCACCTCGTCTGAGGGAAAGGACTGGTTGGAGGATAGTTTTGATTTTGGCGGGACCGTGGGTAAAAGATGGGTTAGAAGCAAACCGCGGGAAAAACCTAATCCGGAAGTGGATAAGGAAGTAACAATAATGTTGAGATTTTGGGTTACACCTTTTGGCCAAGTGTTTGATGTAGTTCCTGAAAAAAAAGGCGGAGCCTTTTTAGAGAAAACAGCAATTGATTATCTTCGAAAATGGACTTTTGACCCGCTGCCTTCAGATGTTGTTCAGGAAAACCAGTGGGGAATTCTTCCTGTTCGTTTTAGGAAAAGATGAGCCCCGCCCCTCATACAATAACTGGATGGGGTTTAAAATAAAATAACTTTTTATAAAAACTGAGTATATTGTTTAATGATGAAAGTAGAGGTGAAGGGCGGGGTGAGACGATTTATAATTATTGGAAATGGAGAGCTTGATAATCTTGAAGTTTTAAGAAAGACTATAAAAAAAAATGATCTAATAATAGCGGTTGACGGCGGCGCGGATTATGTTAATAAATTGTCTTTGTCCCCGGATTATATAATCGGCGATTTAGATTCTGTTAAAACTCTTCCAAAAGAAGATAAATCCATCCAAATTTTAAAATTTTCAAAGGAAAAAGATAAAACCGATACGGAAATTGCGATAGAATTTGCTTTAAAAAACAAAGCGTCTGAAATTCTTCTTTTTGGGATGACAAGTCAGTCAAGGATTGATCACAGCATAAATAATATTTTTCTTTTGGAAAATCTAGCGAAAAGAAGGATAAAAAATACTTTATTTGTAAACAGTTTCACGCGGCTTTCCGCGGTGAAAAGGGGTATGAACCTTTATAGAAAAGACGGCGATTTGGTATCGCTTATACCGTTAACGAAAAAAGTAAGCGGCATTATAACGGAGGGCTTAAAATATAAACTCGAAAAAGAATCATTGTCTCGCGATAAAACAAGAGGGATAAGCAATATAATAATCGAAAAAGAAGCAGAAATAAGATTTGATGAAGGCGTGCTTTTGGTAATACAAATTGGTGAAGTCGCTCGTGGGGAGTTGTCATTCCGAGCGGGAGCGAGGAATCTGCTGTAGGGGCGACCGGCCGGGCGCCCCAAATGGGAGGGCGAGGCACCGCGCTCCCCCCCGGCGAAGAAAGATTTCTCCCTTCCGTCGAAATGACAAATTTTACA
>JBDROR010000049.1:0-2125 GCA_043809805.1 bacterium | reverse complement strand
ACATCCAATATAAAATTAAAAAAAGCTGATTTTTGTTTTTTATTTAAAAGTGCCGCATGGGCGTACTCAACAATTTTTTCCTGAAAAACTGAAGTGTCAGGGTTCCAGTTTATCTGGATAGCCTTTGCATGGCATATACTCAAACATTCCCCGCATCCGATACATTTCGCCTGGTCAATTTGAGCATTGGTTTGGGTTAGAGAAATCGCGTTCCCCGGGCACCACGAAATACATCTTTTGCATAGGGTGCATTTTTCTTTTTTGACCTTTGGCCGGACATTTGAATGCATAGCAAGTTTCCCGCCTTTACTGCCGGATCCCATGCCTATATTTTTTAACGCTCCGCCAAAACCGGAAAGTTCATGCGCCTTAAAATGGCTTAACGCAATGATACTGTCAGCCTGCGCGATTTCTTTGCCTATCATCGCCTTTTTGAAGTGTTTTTGGTTTATTATTATTTCTTCATAAGACGCGCCTTTTAGGCCATCAGCAATTATTGAGGGTATTCCTACTGTGGAATATGTAAATCCATTAGCAATTGAAGTTTCCAAATGATTTACGGCATCAGATCGGGACGCGAGGTATAGGATATTTGAGTCTGTTAAAAAAGGAAAAGAATCTTCCTTTTTTATTAATTCCGCGATCCTGCGGACAAATACGGATCTTATAAAATTTGAATTTCCTTTTTCCCCAAAATGTATTTTTACGGCGACAAAATCCTTCGGAGAGATACAGTTAGAGATTTGACAGGATTTATACAGCCGGTCTATCTTTTTAAATAAGTTATCTTCAGGCTTTAATCTTAATGAGGCGAAATATACAGTTGCTATTGTCATTTCGACCGAAGGGAGAAATCTAAGATTCCTCGCTCCCGCTCGGAATGACAAGATGCCACTTCCCACCAATGACTGACCGTTACTTAATTTAATTTCTTTTTTAAAATTAATTTATTCCAATCTATTAACACAGGGGTCGCGATATAAATCGAAGAATAAGTTCCTGTAATAATTCCAATCATTAGAGCGAAGGCAAAGTCATGAATGACAGGCCCGCCTAATAAAAAAAGGATAACGATTGAAATAAAAGTTGTCATACCCGTTAAAACCATCCGCGAAAGAGTGTCATTTAAACTTTTGTTGATCATCCAGATATAATTTTTTTTGGCATGCAGACGGGAATTTTCTCTAATTCTATCAAAAACAACAATAGTATCATTTACAGAATAACCAATCACAGCTAAAACTGCGGCAAGGATTGTAGTATTAAATTCTTTGTTCAAAAATGAAAAGAAAGTCAATGTTATAAGAACATCATGGGCAATGGCTACAATAGCGGCTATGCCAAATTTGAATTCAAAACGAAAACTTAGATATATAATAATTCCAAGACAGGAAAAAATTGTGGCAAGGAAGGCCTTTTCCCTTAAATCTTTTCCGACAGTAGGACCCACATATTCAACCCGTTCAAAACCAAAACTATCTTTCCCAAATTTTTCTTCTAGAACTTTGCTAATTTTTTGTTTTACCTCTTCATAAATAACCTTATTCTCTTTTGTTATATTCTCTTCTTTTATGCGGATAATCAAATCATTCCGGCCATGGACCTGTTGAATTATGCTATCTTCCAAATTTATTGTTTTTAGAGCGGATCGGACCTCATCTATCTGCGGCATTTTAGAAAACGATACTTCTAATAAAACTCCGCCTTTAAAATCTACTCCCAAATTTAATCCGCCTTTCGCTATCATAGATATAATTCCTGATACGATTATCACAAGCGACAAAATTATGGCCACATATCTGTGTCTGCAAAAATCAAAAGTTGTATTACGAAAAAATTCCATTTATTTTTATTCTCCCATTCCGTCATTCCCGCGAAGTCGGGAATCCAGTCTCGTAGGTTGGGTTTTACTAAACCCAACATTATCTTCCATAAATAGTTGGGTTTCGCAAGCTCAACCCAACCTACAAATTAGATACTTAATTTACCACCTTGTTTTATAACCATTTCCTGAATAAGCCTTGAAAGTACAATGGCTGTAAACATGCTGGCAGCAAGTCCGATTATTAGTGTTACAGCAAATCCTTTCACTGTTCCTGTCCCAAACCAATATAAGAAAACCGCG
>JBDROR010000048.1:0-5497 GCA_043809805.1 bacterium | reverse complement strand
TTTATTGAATAGTAGGGGCGCAATTTATTGCGCCCAGAAATCAGGGCGTGATAAATCACGCCCCTACGGAAGAAAGATTTCTCCCTTCGGTCGAAATGACAAAATGATTGGTCGAAATGACAATGTCACAAGTTACGGGGATTTTTAGGTGATAGAAAACAAAAAAATACTTATTATTCAAACTGCTTTTATCGGCGATGTGGTTTTGACACTGCCTTTGATTGAAGCGGCGCATCGTAAATTTCCGGGGAGTATGATTAGTCTTTTGATTATTCCAGGCGCCTATGATTTGGTCAAGGCTAATCCTTATCTTGATGATGTTATTGTTTATGATAAAAAAGGCAAGGATAGGGGATTTAAAAATTTTTTGGAATTGGTTCAAAAAATCAAATCAGGGAAATATGATTTAGCCGTTTTGCCTCATCGATCTTTGAGGTCGGCTATGTTAGTTTTTTTGAGCGGGATTCCTGAACGGATTGGTTTTAACCGAGGCGCGGGAAAAATGCTTTTAACAAAGGTCGTAAAATATTCGTGGAATAAACATGATGTTGAACGTAATTTGGATTTGATTGAAGGTAGGGGCGAGGCGTTGCCTCGCCCAAGAAAGCAGAAAATACCAATATTTCTTGATGAAGAAGATATAAAAGCTGCGGATAAGTTTTTAAAATCCCCCTTAATCCCCCTTTTTCAAAGGGGGAAAGAGGGGGATTGTTTGTTAATCGGTATTGCTCCGGGTTCAGTCTGGGCGACAAAACGATGGCTTAAAGAAAAATTCGCGGAGCTTATAAAAAAATTAGCCGAAGAGTATAAAACAAGAATAATTCTTTTTGGCGGGGAAGAAGATGAAGCTTTAGCTTATGAGATTAGGAAATTGAGCAACTGTGATTTAATTGTTGCCGCAGGGAAATTATCGTTGGGGGAATCTGCGTCGGCGATTTCAAAATGCCGGATTTTTATTACAAATGATACCGCGCCGCTTCATCTGGCGTCGGCATTTCAGGTTTCAACCGTGGCGATTTTTGGCCCGACAACTGCTAATCTTGGATTTGGGCCGTATGGCACGAATTATTTAATAGTTGAAAAAAAATTGGAATGCCGTCCTTGCGGTAAACATGGCCATAAGCAATGTCCCAAAGGGCATTTTAAGTGTATGAAGGAAATTGCGGCTGACGAGGTGTTTGGAGCGGTTAGTGCTCTGTTAAACTAATTTTGGGGTGAAAGATTTCTTCCTTCGGTCGAAATGACAAGTAGAGTGAAAGGATTTTTAAATGAATATCGGCCTTGATATGTCTCCGATAGCTGATGGAAAGTGGACTGGTGTGGGAAATTACATTATTAATCTTGTTTCCAATTTGGCAAAAATTGATAAAGAAAACAAATATTTTTTATGTTATCGTCTTTCACGCTTGAAGAACAAAATGGATGTTTTTAAAAACAATCCCCCTCTTTCCCCCTTTGAAAAAGGGGGACTAAAGGGGGATTTTAAAATAAAAATAATTCAGGAACCATTCAATTTTATTTTTCAAACAAAACTTGATATTTTTCATGGTTTGGCGGATAGATTGCCGTGGTCTTATAAATGTAAAAACATTGTTACCATTCATGATATCGGTTCGGTAATCCTTGAAGATAATTTTGCTTCAAAACATTTTAAAAATATGATGAGAAAACGGTATGAAAATATTTTAAATAAAAGAAAAGCGGATTTGATTATTGCTCCGTCGGAATTTACAAAAAAAGAGATTGTTAAATATTTTTCTTATCCGGAGGAGAAAATACGGGTTATTTATCATGGGGTTAAACCAATATTCAGCCCGCGAGACGGAAATACCATAAATGGGACAAAACAAAAGTATGGGATAAAAAATGATTATTTTTTATATGTTGGCGCGGTTAATTTAAGAAAAAATATTTTAAGAATGCTTAGAGCATATAAAATGTTTTCAGATAAAAATAAAAAAGTTGATTTTGTTTTAATAGGGAACTTATCTTATGGCCATGAAGAGATACTTGATGAAATGTTAAAACTTAATTTGAAAGAAAGGATAAAGCTGATAGGTTATCTTAAAAATAATGAATTGGTTTCTTTGTATAGCGGGGCAAAGGCGTTAGTTTTTCCTTCATTATATATGAAGGTTTTGGTCTGCCTGTTATAGAGGCTATGGCTTGTGGGACACCGGTTTTGACATCGAATACGGCTTCCATGCCTGAAATTGCGGGTGACGCGGGATGTTTTGTCTACCCTGAGGATGTTTCTGATATCGCGGAAAAGTTATTCATTTTAGCGGAAGATGAAAAGATAAGAAAAATATTGCGTGAAAAGGGATTGAATCGCGCGAAATTCTTCTCCTGGGGAAAAGCGGCTGAAGAGACGTTAAAGGTTTATGGGGAAGTCGCTGGTTGCTAGGAATCTGTTGTAGGGGCGCAATTTATTGCGCCCAGAAATCAGGGCGTGATAAATCACGCCCCTACGGAAGAAAGATTTCTCCCTTCGGTCGAAATGACAAGGAGATTTTTAAGTGAAAAATATTTTAATCTGTCGAACTGACCATATTGGAGATGTGTTATTATCAACACCGGCGGTCAGCCTTTTAAAAAAGAAATTTCCCAACGCTTTTATTTCGTTTTTAACAAGCCGATATGCTTCAGTTGTTTTGCGAAACAATCCCGATGTAAAAGAAATATTTTATATTGAAGATGAAAATTTAGTTTTTGAATTAAAAAAAAGAAAATTTGATTCTGCCGTTGTATTATTCCCGTCTTTTGAAGTATGTAAAAAAATATTTTTAGCGAAAATCCCTTTGCGTATCGGGCCGGCGAATAAATGGTTTGTTTTTTTGTTTTTGAATAAGCCGGTTTTTCAACATCGTTCCCGCGTCGAAAAACATGAAGTAGAATATAACCTGGATTTATTAAAACCTCTGGGGGTGGAAGCGGAAAGAATCAGTCTTAATTTTGTTGTGCCGAAAGACGCGAAAAAGTTTGCTTTAGATTGGAAAAACGAAAATAATATTTTTGAAAACGATAAATTTGTTATAATGCATCCTTGTATGAAAGGTTCGGCTTTGAATTGGCCGTTAAAGTATTATGCCGAGTTGGCGGATAAATTAATTAAAGAAAAAAAGGCAAAAGTTTTGTTAAGCTACGGGCATGGAGAAGAAAACGCGATTCAAGATTTAATAAAATTAATGAAAGAAACACCTATAGTATTGGATAAAGCTTTGGATTTATCATTTTTAGCAGGGCTAATATCTGAAGCGGATTTTGTGTTTTGTCCAAGTACGGGAATTCTTCATTTGGCCGTGGCAGTTAACACAAAAACAGTTTCTATATTTTCGCCTGTTTTGGTTCAGAGTAAAAAGCGCTGGGGCCCGTATGGGAAGGGGCATCTTGTTTTTGAGCCTCCGGTACATTGTAAAGAAAAATTTAAATGCAAAAAAAATAAATGTTTGTGTTATAATTGCATGCGGAAAATTACTGTAAATGGTGTTTATGAAAGGATTTGAGAATGATAATATATGAGCGTTTTCAAAGGCTTAGATCGGAATTAAAAGATTATTATAAAGAACGCAGTGATGTGGTTGACGGCGCGTTAACCGCTCTTTTAGCTAAACAGCACCTTCTTCTTATTGGCCCTCCAGGTACAGCTAAAACAAATTTAGCTGAAACGTTATGCAAGAGTATTAAAGGCGCGGAATATTTTTTCCATTTACTGACCAAATTTACCACAGATAAAGATTTATTGGTCAGTGAAGTTATGGTTGTGGAAGAAGTGGACCAAAAAGGTAAACTAATCAAATTTATTAATCGTTCAGAAAAAAAACTTCCTCAGGCTCATATGGCTTTTTTAGATGAAATATTTAAATGCAGCGCTGTTACTCTTAACGCTTTGCTTAGACTTATACATGAACGTAAATGCACAATTAATCCCGGTGAGGAAATAAGCTCGCCGCTTGTTACTTTAATCGGCGCCAGCAATGAACTTCCAGGGAAAGACCAAGAGGAACTTATGGGATTAAACGATAGGTTTCTTTTAAGATATTTAGTGGATTATTTATCAGTAGATGATAATGAAAATTCTTCTTTTGTTTCGATGATTTCAAATGAGACGCTAAGTCCGCAAACGACAATTACCATTGATGAACTACGTAATTTCCAGGAAGAAGTTGTAAATGTTAAAATACCTCAAATTGTTTATAAAATTATCAATAACATACGTTCTGATTTAAAAACAAGTTATAATATCCAGCCGTCAGACCGCCGTTATAAAGAATCTATCAAAGCGGTAAAAGCTTACGCGTATTTAAATCGTCATTTTAACGAGGTTGAACTGGATGATTTATCTATATTAGAGAATATATATTGGCAGACAAAAAACCAATTAGAAAAGGAAAACATACAAAAAATAATTTATAAGTCTATAGGCAGTAAAGAAGTAATGCGTGTCTCGGAAATTTATAAACACGCGAACAAAATATATAACGACGCGGTAAGATCGATTGAATTAAGCGCGCAGAAAGATGCTGGGCATGCGAAAGATTTTAGGGAGTTTGAAACGTTGCGCGCGAGATTGAAAGGAATAGAAACTGAACTTGGTAAACTGCTGTCAGAGCCAAATGAGCTTTTATTGACGTGTAATAACAATGCGGGGAAAAATATAATTGAAAGTTATATTAAAAAAATGGAGGCCATGCCCAAAAGTTTATTATCTAAATTTTCGGCAACCGCTTATCGTGAGTTTTGGGGTGAAAGAACTTAATGAAAAAAGAAGCATATTATGTAATCAATAGCGATCAGGAAGTTCGGAAAGTGTATTATCATTCGCGGCAAATATCAAAGTGTATAAAAGAAAAGGAAAAAGAAGGATTTCTGTTATTACCGGGATTTTCCAATCTTGTTTGCGATATATTTTGCAGTTTATATATGATCAATCCCAAAGTAAAAACTTTAGATGAAATTGACACAAAATATTTTATAAATATGGTGATTCTGGAAGGTTTGCTTGTAGATCCGTCATATCAGACTATTAAAGAAAAAACGAATTTCAGTAAAGTTACCGCGTTATGGGTAACAGAATTGTTTGTAGATAAATTATTAAAGTCTTTAAAAAGGGAAAAAAGAAATATTAGCCATTTTCATAAAAAAAACACTGATTTAAATAAAGAAATTATTAAAAAGTCATTAGAAGAAAAAAAGACCGGTTTTTTTTTAATTTGGTTTCATTTTTTAAAAATTTATTTGCTAAGCATAATAAAAAAGAAAGGGCGGTTAAAGTATTAAGCAATAGTGTCCCTGAAATAGTAGCAAAAGAAACTAATAAAATTGTAAACGACATAAATACGATAAAAAATGCTGTTGGGATTTGCGGCGGATGGAATTTAGAAGAAAATTCAATTGAAAAATTATCTTATAGCGAAAAGATAAAATTAGCTGATAAAATAAAAAAAAGTTCTCGTTTGCAGGAACTCGCCAAAATAATCGGGCATATGCGCCAGCT
>JBDROR010000047.1:0-8093 GCA_043809805.1 bacterium | reverse complement strand
TTATTTTTATTTATTAAAAAGGCTGAATTTAGAATCATCTTGTCATCCATAACATCATGCGTTCTTACATTCTCGCTGATTTTGTTCAAAATATCATGTATCTGCAAAGAATACTCTTCTCTTCTTTCTACCAACATACTGCCAACCATAGCCCCTATTTTTATCCGATCATCAGTGGTTATTTCTTCAGAACAAGTTAAAAGTTCATCTTTAAACTTCTTAATTTCATTTCCTTCTCCTATCTCTTTCAGAACAGAGGCAAAGTCATTCCATATAACAGCAACGTTAACTTCTATCTTATCGTTTATCTTATCCAAAATTTCTTTTATCAAGCCGTACCCTTTATCTAAAACACGTTTAACCTCAGTCTCATCACGGATAAATGTTCCTAATTGGACAGGAATAACACTAATTCCTGAATCCATAATTCTTTCAATAACCTCCTGGTGCTTGAGCAGCATCTTAACCCCAATATCATTAGGCACAGATGCATAATCAAATATCTCACAATCCTTAACCATAAACGAAACATCACGATGAGGAATCGTATAAACGCCGTCATTGCCAAGATGCGATGTCGTATTAGAATTTATAATCCCATAAACGTATTTTCCTATTTCAGCCATTTAACCGCCTCCTCAAAATGTCTCTTTTCCAATCGTATTTCGTCGTTCGTCGTTCGTCGTTCGTCAATGTATTCTCTTATCGCCAGCATTGACGCCCTTTGACAAATAAACTCAATATCAGCGCCTGTCTTATCTTTGGTTTGTTTTATTAACGGCTTTAACTCCAAATCATCCGCCAACGGTTTATTTTTGGTATGTATTTTAAATATTTTTTCCCTGTCATTTTCGGAAGGCATAGGCAACTTAAGCAAGAGGTCAAACCGCCCGCTCCTTAAAATTGCAGGATCAATAATATCTAATCTATTCGTAGCGCCTAAAACTATCACGCCTTTAAGTTCCTCAATCCCATCCATTTCAGTCAAAAATTGGCTTATCACGCGCTCTATAACATTGCTATCACCCGAAGAACCTCTTTTTGGAACAACAGCATCTATCTCATCAAAAAATAAAATACAGGGCGAGGCCTGTTTCGCGGTTTTAAATACCTCACGGATTGCCCGTTCACTCTCTCCTATATATTTAGACACCAAAGAAGGCCCTTTTATAGAGATAAAATTAACCCCGCTTTCAGTTGCCGCCGCCTTGACTAAAAGCGTCTTTCCTGTCCCGGGCGGGCCATAAAGCAAAATCCCTTTTGGAGGATTAGTCCCTGCTTTTTTAAAAACATCTGAATATTTAAGCGGCCATTCAATTGCTTCTTTTAATTCTTCTTTTATATCCTCCAGCCCTCCGACATCTTCCCATTTAACATCCGGCACTTCCACAAAAAATTCTCTAATTGCCGACGGTTCCACCTCTTTCATTGCCTCTAAAAAATCATCCATCGTTACTTTCAGTTCAACCAGAGTTTCATAGGGGATATCCATTCCAAAATCAATCCTGGGTAAAATCTTACGAAGAGATGACATAGCCGCTTCCCTTGCCAATGCCTCTAAATCAGCGCCTACAAACCCATGAGTAATCTCAGCCAATTTCTCTAAACTGACATCTTCTGCCAAAGGCATACCTCGTGTGTATATCTGGAGGATTTCCAATCTTCCGTTTTTATCAGGTATTGGAATAGAAATCTCTCTATCAAATCTGCCGGGCCTTCGCAGAGCAGGGTCAATGGTATTTGGAATATTTGTCGCTCCTATGACTATAACATGGCCTCTTTTTTCCAATCCATCAAGCAAGGATAAAAGTTGGGCGACAACCCGCCTCTCAACCTGTTTTTCAGAACCCATATCCTCTCTTTTGGACGCAATCGCGTCTATCTCATCAATAAAAATAATCGCGGGCGCGTGTTTTTGAGCATCCTCAAACACGGCCCTTAAACGCCCCTCGCTTTCGCCGTAAAACTTTCCCATTACTTCAGGTCCTGAAATATGGGTAAAATAAGCATCCGTCTCATTAGCCACCGCGCGGGCAATCAATGTTTTACCGGTTCCCGGCGGGCCATAAAGCAAAACGCCTTTTGGCGCGGCAATCCCTAACTTTTCAAAAACCTCAGGATATCTTAAAGGCAATTCTATCATCTCCCTGATCCTTTGAATCTGAGCGCCCAAGCCTCCTATATCTTCATAGGAAATTTTAGCTTTTGAGTGTTCAATTGTATCCTTTGACTCCATTTTTATAAGTGTAGTTGGGCCGATTAAGACTACATTGGAAGGCACGGTATCTACCACCCTAAACTCACAATACTTTGATCCAAATAACGCGGCCCTGATCCTATCCCCTGTAACTAAAGGAAGCCCTTCTATAAGAGAACCGAGATATTGTGTGTTGGAAAAACTCGTCCCATTTAAGCTGGAAAGCACTATTTTACTTGCCAAATTACAATCAACCTTTTGAACCTTTACCTTCTCATCAATCCCAATCTGCGCGTTTTCCCGCGATATTCCATCAATCTGGATTATCTTTTTACCCCTATCATCAACATAACACGGCATCACTCTGGTAGGTGTGATCCTCTTACCTTTAACCTCTACAATATCGCCCACCTCTAATCCAACTGCCTTCATATCGGAAGGATCAATCCGGACAATTGCCCTGCCCACATCTTTGGATAAGGCCTCTTTTGCTTTTAATGTTAAACTCTGATTTTCCATAATTCGTATTCCGTCATCCGTAAGAAGACCTGTCATTCCCGCGAAGGCGGGAATCCAGAAAGTAGGTTGGGTTGAGCTTGCGAAACCCAACATCCCTAAATTGTTGGGTTGCACTCCGCTTAACCCAACCTACAACTAGAACAGCCACTTCTTAAAACTATTCAAACTAGCTATCCCATTAACCTCATGCGGCTGTAAAGGTATAGTAGTTATCTTCAACATGTCAAATTTCTTTTTTATCTGGTCTATATATTTTTCCTGCACCTTTCTTCTTTCCCTGCAAAACTCACAATCATTCCATTCCAAAACATTATTTATAACTAACTGTTTTACTGTTATCCCATATTTAGTCAAACTCCCTATCAATCTTTCTGTCTCCAAAACAGCCATCTCTTCAGGAATCGTTACCACAATAAATTCACACCGCTTTTCATCGCGAAGTAATTCTTCAATTCTTTTTACCGTCTTTTTCATCTCCAGAATAAAATCGTCGCCTTCATCAGGATTATATTCACCGGCAAATGTTTCAGCCACATATCTATATTTCCACCGCATCTTTGCCATAACCTTGATCCATTCATCCAGAAGCCCGGGTAATGTCAGAAGTCTCAAGGCATGGCCTGTCGGCGCGGTATCCACAATATATTTATCAAATTTAGCCCATCCAATGAGATCAATGATACTTTTAAACCCCATGACCTCATCTATCCCCGGAATAGATAACGAAAAAACGGAGTTAACGTCTCCATCATCTAAATAAGTGGATGTCCCTAAAATTTTCTTTATCTGTGACTCATATTCTGTCTTAAATCCGGAAAGCTCCTTTTCCGCGCTTATTTCAATAGCGCTTAAATTTGAGATGCTTTTTACCTGACAGACAGTCCCGCCTATTTCCTGACCCAGGCTGTCACCAAGCGAATGTGCGGGATCCGTTGAGATTAGAAGTGTCTTCAACCCTTCAGATAAATAAAGGCCTGTGCCTACACTGCAGGTTGTCTTTCCCACGCCGCCTTTCCCGCCAAATAAGATTAATTTTAATGAAGATTCTTTTAATCCTGTTAATGACATTTTTTAACCTTTACTTCTAAAATGCCATTTTTATAATGATGAGATAATGTCTCTTTTTTAATATTTTTTGGTAAAAGTATTTCTTTGCGATACTTCCGATTTTTACCGGCACCGGAGATCTCTAAAATATCTTCCTTTAAGTCAACTGTTACACCTTCTTCATGAACTCCAGGCATTTCAACAATAATTAGAACCTCTTCTTTCTCATCGAAAACATCGCTCATCGGTTCTCTTACTTCTTCAACTATAGGGCCTTTAGGTGTCTTTTTAATATTGCCAAACGGCTCAACTACGGTTTTCCCGCCTGTTGCTGTCTTTACGGAAAAACCAAATACACCTTTCATACCTTCTCTGAGATGGCTTAAATCAATCTCGCCTTCTTTTTTTATTTCGCCGCCTGCGGCTTCTAACTTGCCGGCCAGGTCGACTAATTTTTCAATACCATTAAATAACCCGCTAATGCCGAAATCAAAAACCGGGGCTTCGCCCTTTTCTTTTTTCCCTTTTGCCATATTTTTCACCTCTCTTCCTGTCATTCCCGATCTAATCGGGAATCCAGCGAAACCCAACATCCTAATTAAATTGTTGGGTTGCGCTTCGCTTAACCCAACCTACAAGACTAATTTGCCGGCCAAGTAGATTAGTTTTTCAATGCCTTTAAATAGGCCACCTATCCCAAAATCAAAATCTGTCTTTTCTTCCTTCTTTTCTTTTGCCATTTTGCTCCCCCAGCATAATAAAACCCTAAATCCGAAACCCTAAACTCTAAATAAACCCAAAACCCTAAACTTCAAAACTCAAAGCAACACTTATTTGGGTTTAGAGTTTAGAGTTTAGAGTTTCGAGTTTGTTTAGGATTTAGAGTTTAGTGTTTAGAGTTTAATAGTGTATCGCCATCGTCTTCAACGGTTTCGTCGGCACATTTCTATATGTTTTAATCTTCTCTTCATTATTCACTTCTTTTTGTAATGTTTCGATCCGTTTATAAAGGTCATTTAATATCCTGCCCGCCGTATTTCTTCTTTTATCTAACGCAAAAACCTCTTTTTCTAATCTATCCTTTTCTCTTTTAAACATGTATAATTCCAAATAACTTGACCTTTGAACCTTAGGGATAGACCTCAAACCCGCGGAATGAATACTCTTTATATCGCCGACACTTGCTACCTGAAGCATTCCTTTCATTTTTTCCCACCTCCCAGTTCTTTTTTAACTATCTCTTTAACTACATCCCGGACCCTGTTTTGATTTGTTTTCGAACCAACCCGGCTCGTTTCAGATGCCAGAATATCCTGACACATCTGTTTAAAAACTCCATTAGCTTTAAAAGGGGTAATATTTTGAACCTTCATAGTCTTGGCAATCATGATACAGCCGCGAATGGTTGGCGCGAATTCACATTTTCCTGATTCCCTTAACCCCCGGACAATATTAACTATGACCTCTGTAGCCTTACCTGCCAGATTAGACTTTGCCCTGGTAATAGCCACCTCCGTCTCATAGTCAAAATGATCCAAATCCATAGTAATCATCCTGTCACGAAGAGCATCCTGACTCCTGTGCACGCCGGCATATTCCTCAGGATTAGATGTAAATATTGCTGTAAAATTCGGATCAACCCTTAAATACGGTTCATTGCCGCCCCTTCCCATTGGCAGATCCATCATCTTTTCCTGCAAGATAGAAAGAAGTATGTTATTTGCCTCCGGCCGGGAGCGTGTAAATTCATCATATACTAACGTAAATCCATATTTACATGCAATCGTCAGCCGGTTATCCACCCAGCGTTTCACCATATCCTCTTCTGTCTTCAGGACTTTCGATATAAATCTGTCCACAACCTTTTTCATCCTGTAACCGTATTCGCCTCCAACGAGATCGGATGTCTTAAACTCTTCATCCCCGTGGATCATTACAACCGGCCTTTCAATCTTGCTTGCTATATGCATTGCAAGCGTTGTCTTGCCGGTCCCGGACGCGCCTCTAAAATGGACCGGAAACCCGGCCTTAATATAGGAAAGCGCTCTATTGCTAATATCTTTTACATACCTTGTTTCCACAAAGTCAGGTAAAGGATTCGGTTCCAATACCGTAGTCATTTCATCAATCATTTTTGTTTACCTCCATTCTGTCATTCCCGCACATCTTTCCGTCATTCCCACCCCCGCCTTCGCGAGGGTAAACTCCGGCTGGAATCCAGTTTTTTATTTCTTCTTCTTTTTTGTAACCTTTTTTTCAGTCTTATTTTCAAAATGCCTGTTCTCGAAAGGTTTTTTTACATGGGAATCCCCCTTTAATTCCCCTTTCCCATTTTCCTCAACCTTTGGAGTTACTACTCCCTTTTTAGCTTTAGCTAAAATAGAAGGCATCCCTTGCCAGGCCGCTCTTGCCCCTTTCATATCTGATCTATACCCGCTAATAAGTTCATTCGCTTCAGCCAAAATTCCCTCCACATGAGCCTTAATATCCTGTACTTCTTTAGCAAGTTTTTCCCTAAGCTCTTCTGCCATCTCCTTACGATCCGACTTAAAATCTTCCAACATTGAACAGACATCCTCCTTTAATTTCTCCGAGTCATTTTTTAATTTTCCAATAAACATACCTAAATTTTTAGCCTGTTTTTCACTCATCTCTTTATGGTCTTCCCGAAACTCTTTTAACATATTACCGACATTTTTTCTTAAATCAGTTACAAACCCAGCTAATTTTTTTGCCTGTTCGGAAGAACTTACCTTACGTTCCTTGCTAAAACCCTGCAGGATGGTCCTTGCCTCCTTTAAAATCCTTCTTGTATCCATTACTACTCTGTTAATTTCCTTCGCCCGGCTGTGATGCGAATCAACGATGTTTTCCACAATGTCTTTCATACCTTCAGCTATTCCCATTTTTAATCCTCCTTTTTTTGCCTCTTATGGCGGGTTTATTGCAACTTGTTGTCATTTCGACCTAACAATTTTGTCATTGGGAGAAATCTTTCCCCCGTAGGGGCAGGTCCCCGTGCCTGCCCTTCTTTGTTAGGGCGGCCACAGGGGAGCCGCCCCTACCTCGGAATGACAACAATTTCTCCCGAATATCTTCTTTCCTATTTTTATTATCTAACACCCGTTCTTTTCGCTGGGCATTAAATTCTTCAAGCATTAATTTGAGATCTTTTATTCTAAGCTCTCTCCCTTTAGCTAAAAGCTCTTTGAGCCGCTTTGCCATTTCCTGCTGTTCTTTTTGAAATTCTTTTAGTTTAGAAGTAACCTCATTTTTTCTTTCTTCCTGCTTGATAAGAATTTCTCTTATCATACCCTGAAATTCATGGACCCTCTGAACCTCGCCGCTCACAAGAGATTCTTTAAACTTCTTTAGATTTTCCCTCAAACTTTTTGCCGTTTCTTTTTGTTCATTAAAATATGCCCTCGATAAATCCTTTACCTCTTTTTCTCTATTTACCTGAAAAGAAAAAACTCCAAGCATCATTTGATCAAAATCTTTTTTTCTTAAAGATGAATTTTTGGCAAGACTATCCCTTAGCTCGTTATTAATCTTTTCGCTCTCTTGTCTTGTATCAAGGAAGGAATCCTGGAAAATCTCTCCAACATCCTGAATCCTGTCTTCATAAGAAGAGATTATATTATCAACAACGCTATCTTTTATTTCTTCTGTTAAAGGCATTTTTTTCCGTATTTCGTCGTTCGTTATTCGTAATAATTATCATTTCGACTGCACAATTGATTCCTCACTCCGTTCGGAATGACAACTCGACCGACCAATTCTGTCATTTCGACCATACAATTTGTCATTTCGACCGAAGGGAGAAATCTTTCTTAAATTGAACAGTAAGTATAAGATTCCTCGCTCCCGCTCGGAATGACAGCGCTTCGTTCGGAATAACAACCCACAACACACAACACATCCTCACAACTGGATTCCCGCTCCCCGTTTTCACGAGGACAAGTTTCGCGGGAATGACGGGAAAGGAATCCCTTGGCGAATCATGCTTTTTATCTTTAAAAGACACAAGGATAATTCGGCAAGACATCCTTTTACTACGAACTTATGCCGCTGATGCTGTTAAACCGATAGCCTCAGCATACTTCAGGTAAGTCTCAACTGAAGCCACTACTACTCTAGCTTCAATCGCGAGAAGCTCGATACCCACTAAAGAAACTCTTACCCAAGCGTCAATTACGACGCCCTTGTCCAGGATACGGTCAATAACCTCGACCAAACTGGAAGAACCAATCGCTTTTTCTACTGCCATGTTATTCACCTCCTTTCAATGAGCCCTGGATTTATGAAAATCAAAGATTTTCATAAATCC
>JBDROR010000046.1:0-23105 GCA_043809805.1 bacterium | reverse complement strand
TAATAGAGGGGCAGTCATAGGTTGTCATACCTTTTGAGGTTGAAATTACTTGAAAATTTGGATCTTTTGATTCTGGAGTAAAAGGATTATCACATCCGGAAACAATTAACAATCCGATAATAATAATAAATAATGAATATTTTTTCAAAATATCCTCATTTTTAAAAATACTTAAGGTATTCTTATATCTAACGCAGTTCCAATCAATGTACCATATTCTCGCTCTATATTCATAGATACAATTATACATCCGGTTTCTTTTTCAAATTTTTTCATTGCTTCATCAATTTTATTGGTTAATTCATTTCTATAAGCAACAACATTTTCAATTTCCATTTTTCACGCCTCCCACTTTTTAGCTTTCAAACTTTTTAAGACTATCACTAACCCGATTTTTATTGTCTAATAATTTTAACACAAGTCTTTTATTATCGGGATTATTTTTTAAATAAGTCAATTATTTTATTTAATTCGGAATCAATGCCATAATTTACCTACTTTTTATTTTTTTAAAAAAAAGGTCTCCCGATCCAGTTTTAAAAATGCTTGAATTAAAGAAGGATGATTATATAAATCCCAAACATATTACAAAACTATAATAATGACTTCGGAGGGGTTTTTGTGGTGAAACATCAAAATATACTGCTTTTGGGTATCAATAGGGTAGCAATTAAAAAGTAAAAAGCCTAAGCAAATTGCCTAAGCCATTGATTCCATTAGCTATATTTGATAAATAATTGGTAGCACTAACGGGATTCGAACCCGTGTTCCCGCCTTGAGAGGGCGGTGTCCTAGACCCCTAGACGATAGCGCCGGAATTTTGCACAAAATGTATTGTAACTTATTTATTGGGTTTTGGCAAATTTTAGTTATTTTTTTATAAAATCCCCCTAAATCCCCCTTTTGCAAAGGGGGAATAAAAGGGGGATTTAATTAATCCATTCGATAAACATTTTTATCCGTAACAATAATTTTTACAGGGAAGTCGTGTTTGTCATACGGGAGTTCAGGAAAGATTTGTTCTTCAAAAAGAAGCAAAATTGTGGTAGGGGCGGTTCGCGAACCGCCCGATAAATTTTAGAGAAGCCTGTCAAAAAATCCGGCCTTTAATCCATATCGCGTGCCTTTTAAATCGCCCGCGGTTCCGGGTAGAATAACAATTTCAGGTTTTTCAGGATCGGTTTCGGGAAAATAGTCCTTTTTTGGTTCCCAAATACCGTGTTTTTTCTCAAAAAAAGTTTTATCAATGGGGAAACCCGAAAGTTTGTGAAGGGTAAGCGTCTTTTTCTGCCAATTTGATCGCGGTATATAAATATTTTTATTTTGTTCCAATGCCCAACTAATAAATTGGTTTGTTTCCACCTCTTTTTTTTCTTCAGAAGAAAGATAACAAAATATCTCCGAGGAATTTTTAATCTCAGGCAAAGCCATCAGGGATTGGGTTATTTTTTTGCTTTTATTTGTAATTTCTTCCCAAGACAAATTTTCCCGGGCAAGAAGCCCTTTTTGCCTGAAATTATTCTTGTCCAATGATGTTTTTCCTTTGTAGTCGAAGACCACTCGAAGCTTTATCGCAGGGTGGCTGGGGAGGAAGGAGTCGAACCTTCACCTGACAGATTCAGAGTCTGTTGTCCTGCCATTAGACCACTCCCCAAGTTAGTCGATAGTCGATAGTCGATAGTCGTTAGTAGAGGACTATCGACCAACGACTAACGACTATCGACAGAATTGCCAGCTTTTTCTAATAATTCCAGATTATTTTTTACCATTTTCATAGTAGGATCGATTCTCAATGCCCGTTCCCACGCTTTTTTGGCATCTTTGACCCGCCCGAAAGCCGCGTAAGCAGCGCCGAGATTATTATATAAGATAGCTTGCGTGTCGTCAAGACTTACGGCTTTTTCAAAAGCCTCAAGTGCCTCATTAAACATATCTTTGTTGCTATAGGCAGTTCCTAAATTACTATATGCGGATAGATTATTCCGGCCTAGTTCGATTGCCTTGTTACAGAAAATAATAACTTGATCAAACATATCTTTTTTAAGATATGCGCCTGCCATGTTGCTGTATGTAAACGTGTTAGTAGAGTCGAAGTTTAAGGAAATTTTATATTGCTCTATTGCCTTGTTATATTGCCCCATTTCATCATACACATAACCAAGATTATTCCTGATAGAAACATTATCTATTCCAAGTTCCAACAATTTCTTCATTTCTTTAACGGCCTCCGGATACATCTTTTGCTTCAGGTATATTCCACTTAAAATAATATGAGGTTCAGGGAGTTCCGAGTTGTTTTTTATAAATTCTTCTAAAATTTTAATAGTTTTATTATTATCTCCCTGTTTTTTATATATCTTTACAAGCTCAATATAAGCAGTTTGGGCGCAAGGGTCTATTTTTATGGCCTCTTTTAATTCTTTTTCAGCTTTATCAACTTGATTCATTTCCATATATAAACTGCCTAATGATAAAAATAAGTCTGTTTTTGAATAACCCATTTTTTTCGCGTTAAGTAATTCTTCTTCAGCTTCTTTTACAAGTTTGTTTTTTAAATATAGTTCCCCTAATTTATAGTAAGCAGGGGAATAAAGCGGGTCCAAAACCTTTACCAATATCAGATTTTCTTTCGCAGCCTCGAAATTTTCTTCTTTTTCAGCAATAATGGCCAGGGTATAATACGCAGCCGCGCAAATAGGGTTTAGATTAAGCGCCTGATCAATATATTTTTTTGCATCACCGCCCACATGGAAGCATACATAAGCCAGTTTAGCTAGTGTAACATCTGATTTTGGATTAATTCCCAACGCTGTCTGAAATTCCTTTTTTGCTTCATTCCAAATTCCCATGTCGGTAAAAACATTGCCCAATTCGAAATGCGCCCGGAAGAAGTCAGGATTGATTTCAACGCATTTGTTGTATTGAAGTATCTTTGTTTGATTCTGTCCGAGGGAATAGCCCCAAAATAAATAATTAAGCAAATTTTCTTCTTTTGTGCCGCATACTTTTTTATTATATTCCGAGATAAGTTCTTCTTCTCTATGAAGTTTTTTGAATAAATTTATCTTCGCGAAATTAGCCTCTATGCTGTTTGGCTTTATAGAAATAGCTTTTACATACGCGGTCAAAGCGTCTTTGTTATTGTCTGTAATTTCATATAACCTTCCAAGATTATAAAACGCGTCAAAATTATTGGAATCGGCGTTTATTATCTTTTTATATTTTCCAATATCATCTTGAAAATTCTCCAGATTAGATTCCGCAAAGCAAACTTTGGAAAATAAAAATAGAAGAATAATCAGTAAAAAACCAGTTTTTTTCATCCGAAAATCTCCGTCGTTCGGGATGACAATATTCAGGGCGACAACTTAATTTCCATCGCCCTTTGTGATAATTACTGCCAGCATGAACATTTCATAAAAAAATATTATATCATTTTTTTATATTATGTAATAGCAATATAATAATGTCCTAAAATAGCAAAGTAAGAATGTCCTAAAAGAGGAACTGCTAGAATACCTCAAAAGGAAGGAGGTAGAAGCAGTGAAGGACATTTTTAAAATGAGTCAAAAAGAAATAAACAGGTTGCATATAATACGCAAAGCTATTGATAAACGTATTGGGCAGCGGGAAGCGTCGGAGATACTTGAGTTAAGCGAACGGCAAATTCGCCGGCTGGTAAGGCGGATAAAGGAAGAATCAGATAAAGGGATAATACACCGTTCCCGGGGTGGGGATCCGCATCACGCGATAGCAGAGGGAATAAGACGTAAAGTGCTTGATTTGTGCAGAGGCAGATATTCAGGATTCAATCCGACATTTGCGTCAGAGAAGCTTTTTGAGAGAGAAAAGATCAAGATAAGCCATGAGACATTGAGGCAGTGGTTTATCGCCGAGAATATAGAGTATGAGAGACGAGAAAGCCGCCCGCATAGGATGTGGCGGGAACGTAGAGCGCATTGTGGTGAGATGGTTCAAATGGACGGCAGTCACCACGCTTGGTTTGAGGGTAGACGCGAGCCTTGTGTGCTTATGGGGTACATAGATGATGCTGACAGTCACATATACGCGCGTTTTTATGAATATGAGGGCACCATTCCTGCGATGGACAGCTTTAAACGTTATATTTTAAAACATGGTGTACCCCATGCTGTGTATCTTGATTGCCATACAACGTATAAGGGCGGGCACAAAAGGACGATAGAAGACGAGCTTTTAAACCGTGAATCCTTAAGCCACTTTGGCAAGGCGCTGAGAGAATTAGATGTGCGTTTGATCCATGCACGGTCGCCGCAGGCGAAAGGAAGGGTTGAGAGACTTTTCAAAACATTGCAGGACCGGTTGGTTAAAGAGATGCGTTTAATGGGTATCGACAGTATAGCTGAAGCCAATAAATTCTTGAGCAAGTATCTTTTAGCCTTTAATAAACGTTTTAGTGTTGAAGCGTTAATGCCCGAAGATTTACATCGGTCTCTGTCAAAGAGTGTTGATCTTGATAAAATTTTTTCAGTAAAAACGGTTCGTGTATTGCGTAATGATTTTACCGTTATACATGGAGGCAGGTTATACCAGGTTGAAGAAAGAACACGTGCTAAAGAAGTTACAGTAGAAGAGCGAATTAACGGGTCTTTGTTTATTATGTACAAAGGGAGAGCTTTGCGATACAGAAAGATTGAGAAACGTCCGGAAAGAATAAAAGAAGCAATAAAACAGTCGGGCAAAATGCATACATTTTACATCCTTCCCAAGGATCATCCATGGAGGAACTTTAGGCTGCCGGGTTCTCCTCCAGTGTTCAGGGAAAGGGTGGTTTTCTCAAACAATTAAAATAGGACATTTTAACTTTGCTTAAAATAGGACATTTTAATATTGCTATTACATCATTTTTTTATATTATTGACAAGGGGAAAAGCTGTGATATAATCAAACATCTTTTGTCTGGATTCCCAGTCAAGTTGGGAATGACAAAGAGAAAAAGAGAGGAGACACAAATGCAAATAATTGATTGGACAAGTTTTGCTCCTATTTTAGGATTATTGGGAGTGGGAACGGCGGTTATAACCTATTTTTGGATTGCTAAACAGGATCCCGGCAATGCAAAGATGCAGGAGATTGCCGAACAGATTCATCTGGGTGCAATGGTTTTTCTTAAAAGAGAGTACACGATAGTGCTTATTTTTGTCGCGATTCTTTTTGTCGTTTTGTCATATTTTCTTAGTATTTGGACAGGAGTAGCTTATATCAGCGGCGCGTTATGTTCGATGTTGGCCGGTATTTTTGGAATGCAGGCGGCAACAAAGGCAAATGTCCGCACTGCCCAAGCCGCAAAAACGAAAGGGATAGGAACCGCGTTATTAGTCGCGTTTCGCGGCGGGTCGGTAATGGGGATTTCAGTCGCGGCACTAGGAGTTTTGGGAATAGGGATTTTTTATTATTTTACGTGCAATGTGAATATTATTAACGGTTTTGCAATGGGTGCAAGTTCGGTAGCTCTTTTCGCGCGCGTAGGCGGTGGGATTTTTACCAAAAGCGCGGATGTCGGAGCGGATTTGGTTGGTAAGGTTGAGGCTGGAATACCGGAAGATGATCCGCGAAACCCCGCGGTTATCGCTGACAATGTGGGTGATAATGTCGGTGATACGGCCGGAATGGGTGCGGATTTATTTGAGTCCTATGTAGGCGCGACTATTGCAACGATGGTGCTTGCTTTAACCCAGGTAAATGTTTCAGGTTCGATGGGGCTTCCTTTAATTTTAATAATGATGGGCCTTGTTGCGTCGGTTATAGGGGTTTCAGCCATGAATTATTTGAAAAATAAAAATCCGCAGACTGCTTTGAATATCGCGACTTATGCCAGCGGTGTTGTTTTTATAATTGGCGCTTATTTTGCCACTATGAATATCCTTGGTGATATAAAAGTGTTTTGGGCTATTACAGCAGGATTAATCGCGGGTATTCTCATCGGCAAGGAGAGTGAATACTATACCTCAAGCAGTCCGGTTCGGGAAGTGGCGCGAAGCAGTGAATCGGGCGCGGCTACAACTATTATTACCGGGCTGGCAGTTGGATTTGAAAGCGCGATTTTACCGATGTTAACAATTTGTGCCGCGATTTATGTTTCACATTATTTCGCAGGGCTTTATGGCATCGCGATTTCCGCTGTAGGTATGTTAGCTACTATTGGGATTGTCATGTCGACGGATTCTTACGGCCCTATTTCGGATAATTCCGGCGGAATAGCGGAAATGTCAGGTGCGGGCCCGGAGACAAGAGAAATTACCGATAAATTGGATTCTTTAGGAAATACCACCGCGGCGATTGGTAAAGGTTTCGCGATTGGTTCCGCGGCATTGACATCATTGGCCTTGTTTGTGGCTTTTAGACAGCAGGCGAATTTGAGTGTTATTGATTTAACAAACCCCAATGTGTTGCTTGGAGTTTTTGCCGGTGGTGTAGTTCCGTTTTTTATTGCCGCGTTAACAATGAAGGCGGTTGGCCGCGCGGCTAATGGCCTGGTTATTGAAGTACGGCGTCAGTTCAAAGAAATTGTTGGGTTAATGGAAGGCAAGGCAAAACCGGATACGGCAACATGTATTGATATTGTAACAAAAGGCGCGTTGAAAGAGATGATAATTCCCGGCGCGTCGGCTATTATTTTGCCGTTAGCTGTTGGATTCTTGTTTGGCAAAGAGATGCTGGCCGGTTTTCTTGTAGGAGCGATGACGGTAGGTGTTTTGTTCGGCATTATGATGTCAAATGCCGGCGGGACATGGGATAATGCCAAGAAATGGATTGAAGCTGGAAACTTGGGCGGTAAAGGGTCCCCTGCACATAAGGCCGCGGTTGTTGGGGATACGGTTGGCGATCCGTTTAAAGATACAACAGGCCCGGCAATGAATATTTTGATTAAATTAATGTCTGTCGTTTCTCTGGTTTTCGCGCCGTTGTTTTTTAAATAATAGGCGAATCTGGCGGGCCAGTTTGTTCCTTATCATAAAAATTAATAACTTTGCCCTCATATTCCAACGAGTATGAGGGTTTTTTTATTTTACGGCACCTGAATTAGATTATAATCCAAAAATGTAATTCGAACTTTGACACTTTATTTTTTAAATGGTATAATTTTTAAAATGTGGAAGAAATATTTTATTATTTTTTTTATACTGCCTTTTATTTCCTGCGGGAGAGGCGATGCCGGTAAAACTTTAGTTATCGCCGGTTCGACTTCAATCCAGCCTTTTGTCGAGGGGTTGGCTGAAATCTATACTGATAAAAATAAAATAGCGGAGGTTAACGTTCAGGGCGGCGGGTCAAGCGCGGGGATTCAATCTGCGTTGTGTGGAGTCGCTCAGATTGGGATGTCATCAAGGAATTTAACTCCAGAGGAAAAAAACCAGCTTAAAATTATCCCGATAGCCTATGATGCCGTTGTAGTAATACTTAATCCGCAAAATTCAATTCAAAATATTTCTGTTGCAAATATTAGAAAAATTTTCAGCCGAAAAGTTTTAAACTGGAAAGAATTGGGCGGAGAGGATAAGGAAATTAATGCTATTACTCGCGAGGACGGTTCAGGAACACGCGGCGCGTTTCAGGAATTGGTAATGAAAAAGACGCCTATTTCTAACGCGTGTATGGTCCAGGATTCTAACGGTTCGGTAAGGGAGATTGTGAAGGCGGATCCATGGTCAATAGCGTATATATCTTTGGGGCTTGTGAATGAAGAGGTGAAGATAGTCAAAATTGACGGGATATTTCCAAGCAGGAAGACTGTAAAAGAAAAACGATACAATTTTATGCGTCCATTTTTGTTTGTCCATAGTGGAGAATTGAATAAAGAAGCTAAAGATTTTATAGCTTTTGTTTTATCAAACGAAGGGCAGGCGTTTCTGGAGAAAGAAGGATTGATAAGGGTGAATCAATAAGGAGCAATGGTTATGTGTCATCCCCGCGAAGGCGGGGAACCAGAAAATATGGATTCCCTCCTTCGCGGGAATGACAGAAAAGAAGTAATTATTCAACAAACCGAAAATATTTTACTAAATACTAACGACTATATACTATCGACTAGTTATGAATAGAGAAAAATTAATAGAAAAAATATTCTTTTTAACAGCGTGTTCGGCTATATTTTCACTGGCGCTGATTACCATATTTATCTTTAAAGAAGGAATAGCCATATTTTTTAAAGTCGGATTTGTTGACTTTATCTTTTCACCTGACTGGTCCCCCGGGCAAAAACAATTTGGATTATTAAGTATGATTATGGGTTCCGTGTGGATTACCGTAGGGGCTTTATTTTTTGGCGTGCCGTTAGGTCTTTCCGTTAGTATTTTTCTAGCGGAATTCTGCCCTAAAAAGATAGCAAGTATACTAAAACCCGCTATTGAGCTCTTGGCAGGGATTCCATCTGTAGTTTACGGTTTTATTGGTGTTGTGATTTTAGCGCCATTAATCCGTGAATATTTTGGCGGCCCTGGACTTTCGGTTTTAGCGGCGAGCATTGTTCTTGCTGTAATGATTCTTCCCACGGTTATAAGTATTTCTCTGGATGCCATACACGCGGTGCCTAAATCTTGTCTTGAGGGTTCATTGGCTTTGGGAGCGACACGATGGCAGTCTGTTTATATGGTTATAATTCCCGCGGCTAAATCAGGCATAATTGCCAGCATTATTTTAGGAATGGGGCGCGCGGTGGGCGAAACTATGGCAGTGATTATGGTAAGCGGTAATGCTGTCAGGATTCCTCATTCAATTTTAGAGCCTGTAAGGACCTTGACTTCCAATATTGCCTTGGAATTAGGGTATGCGACAGGTATGCATCGTGAAGCTCTGTTTGGAACGGGCATGGTTTTATTTGTGATAATTATGATATTAAATGTAACGGCTTATATTTTTACAAAGAGAAAAGTCAGAAAATGAATATTAATCATAATATAATAGAAAAAATAGTAAAAATATGTTTATGGATATTCACTATTTTTACCATTTTTATACTTTTTTATATTATTGGTTTTGTTTTAAAAAATGGTATTGGCGGTTTGTCAAAAGAATTTTTTACGGAATTTCCAAAAAACATGGGAAGGGAAGGCGGAATTTTTCCGATTATTATCGGGACCATACTCCTCACGTTTGCGGCGGTTTTTATCGCGGGGCCGTTGGGTATAGGAACAGCGGTTTATTTAACCGAGTATACAAGAGAAAACAGAGGGACACAGATAATCCGTTTCGGAGCGGATTGTCTCGCGGGCATTCCTTCTATTGTATTTGGATTATTTGGATTTGTGCTGTTTGTTATCAAGCTTAAAATGGGATGGTCCATTGTTTCAGGCGGTTTGACACTTGCGATTATGATTTTGCCGACTATTATCAGGACAAGCGAGGAGGCAATTAAGGCGGTCCCAATGTCCCTGCGTGAGGTAAGCTACTCATTGGGCGGGACAAAATGGCAGACAATAATTTCTGTTGTGATTCCGCAGGCAATTCCGGGAATTTTGACAGGTATAATATTAAGTATTGGCCGGTGTGTGGGAGAAACAGCCGCGGTGATATTCACAGCCGGGTCATCTTTGCGCCTTCCAAATTCTATGTTTGATTCTGTAAGGACAATGTCGGTGCATTTTTATATTCTTTCAAGAGAAGGGATCTCTTTAAAGAATGCCTATGCCACCGCGAGTGTTTTAATTATTTCCATAGGATTAATTAATTTTTTATCGTATTGGATTATGCGCCGTTTTATAAGGAGAATTGAGGGAAAATGACAATTAACAAGTTATGGAGCTTTTTAGATGAATAAAGTTTCGATCAAAAATTTATCTTTTTATTTCGAAGGCAAAAAGGTTTTAAATTCAGTGAATCTCGATGTTGCAAAAAATAAAATCCTTGCCATAATCGGGCCTTCAGGTGGCGGTAAAACAACGCTTTTAAGATTGATAAATAGATTAGAAGATACTGCCTATAATACCAAAAAAGAAGGCAACATTTTTATCGATGATAAAAATATATATTCAGATGATATAAATGTTTCTGAATTACGCCGCCGTGTAGGAATGGTTTTTGCCCAGCCTATTCCATTGCCAAGGTCAATTTATGAAAATATCATTTATGGGCCGCGGTTGGCAGGGATAGTTTATAAAAAAAAATTAGATGAATTAGTGGAAAAAAGCTTACGGCAGGCATTTTTATGGGATGAGGTTAATACCCGGCTTAATCGATCGGCATTGTCTTTATCCGGTGGACAAAAGCAGAGGTTGTGTATCGCGAGAACACTCGCTTTGCAGCCGGAGATTCTTCTTTTGGATGAACCGTGTTCGAGCCTTGACCCGGTTTCTACGGCCAAAATTGAAGAGGCAATGCTTAGATTGAAGGAGAAGTATACAATAATTATTGTAACCAATAATACTAAGCAGGCCGCGCGCGTTGCCGATGATGTAGCTTTCCTTTTGATGGGTGAACTTATTGAATATGGCGAAAGCAAACAGATTTTTACGGTGCCGAAAGACAAGAGGACGGATGATTACATAACAGGACGATTTGGGTAAAATGTAGGGGCAGCCCTATGTGGCTGCCCAAAAATAAGGGCGACCACGCAGGGTCGCCCCTACAAGGAATTATTATGGATATTCGCATGCAAATAAAAGACTTATCACTTTGGTATGGGGAGTTTAACGCTTTAAAGAGTATTAATATGGAAATTGCTAAAAATCGGATTACTGCCTTGATTGGACCTTCTGGATGCGGGAAGTCCACTCTTTTAAGGACCTTAAACAGGATGAACGATATAATTGACGATGTCCAGATTTCAGGAGATGTCCTTTTGGATGGGGAAAATATTTATAGGGGGAATGTTGGTTTAACAAAATTGCGCAAGAAAGTTGGTATGGTTTTCCAGCATCCTAATCCGTTTCCGTTAAGTATTTACGAAAATTTGACGTACGGATTAAAGGTGCATAATATTGGCGGGAAATCTATCTGGGATGAAAAAGTTGAAAAAAGTTTAAGGGATGCCTGGCTTTGGGATGATGTAAAAGACAAGCTTCATAGTTCGGCTATAGATTTATCATTAGACCAAAAACAAAAATTGTGCATTGCGAGGCTGATAATTATTGAACCGGAAGTGATTTTAATGGATGAACCATGTTCAACTTTAGACCCTATCGCGACTATGAAGATAGAAGAATTGATGAATAATCTGAAAAAGGATTATACTATTGTAATAGTAACTCACAATATGCAGCAAGCCGCAAGGGTATCGGATTATTCAGGTTTTGTGCTTTTGGGAGAATTGATTGAATTCGGCGTTACAAACAAGATATTTACAACGCCAAAGGACAAAAGGACTGAGGATTATATTACAGGGCGATTCGGATAATAAAACAGGTCACCAGTTTCTAAGTCACCAGGTCACCAGTGGGAGAAAAAATAGGTCTTTAACTGGTGACATGGTGACTGGTGCACTGGTGACTTTCTGAGGTTAACTTTAAAAGGGAGATAAAAAAATGGAACGCTATTTTGAAGAAGAACTTAAAGAACTAAAGGAAAAAATTTTGTATATGGGTGATATAACAGGGGCAATGATTAATTTTGCTATATCTTCGCTTAAACGGAAGCAAGAGAATTTGCTTGATGCCATATATGAAAAAGAAAAAGAGGTTAATAAACTTCATATTGAGATAGATGAGGTATGTCTTCGCATAATCGCCTTAAGACAGCCGATTGCCATTGATTTAAGATTTATTATGGCTGCGGTGAAGATTAACAGCGACTTGGAGCGGATTGGTGACCAGGCTGTTAATATAGCTGAAAGCAGCGCCAAATTGCAGGAACATTCTGATTTAAAATCAATACCGGATTTGGATGATATGGTAAATATTACGCAGGGAATGCTGCAAAATAGCTTAAAAGCGTTTATAAATCGCGATGTGGAACTTGCCAAATCGGTTGTTCTTACAGATGATAATGTAGATAATTTAAAGTCTAAAATTTTTCATAATTTGCAGGAATTAATGAAAAATGATCTCGCAATGGTTTTGTCCTCGCTTGATTTTATTCTTATCTCCCGTAACTTAGAGAGAATTGCCGACCATGCCACGAATATTGCCGAGGATGTAATTTTTATGGTTTTGGGGAAAGACATTCGGCATCATGTGGTGGCACGGTAAATTTTAAGTGTATTAGAGCTAAAATTTTAACGAATCAATGTATTAAACGAAAAAATAAAAAAGGAGGGTTGAAATGAGCAAAAGATTTATAACGGCGCTAGTTTTAAGCAGTGTCATCTGTAGTGCCGCCTTTGCGCAGGAAAACCTCGTTAAAGAAGAGGCAGTTAATATGTTTAAAAAACTTACGCCAAACATTATGGTCAAAGATGTAAACAAAACAACTGATTACTATAAACAAAAGTTTGCGTTTGAATTTGTTATGGGAGTTGATGAAAAAAAAGAAGTAAAAATGGAAAATTTTGATAGTTCAGTTTTAACCTGGGCGTTACTAAAGAAAGATGATGTTGAAATTATGTTCCAGAGGAATGACAGCTTGATTGAAGAATTCCCGGACCTTAAGAGATTAGAAATGGGAGGTACGTTCACTCTATATATCGGTATGCAAGACGTAAAAAGCTTTTACGAGAAAGTTAAAAATAACGTGGAAATCGTCAAAGACATACACAAAACCTTTTATGGCGCAGATGAATTTGTTATTAAAGATTTAAACGGATATATCATCTATTTTTCGAAGGCTCGGGAGTAAGGAAACTTCGGCAAACCCGCCAAACCCAAATATTATATTATTTCTTAATCGATCCGATACCGGCTTCTATATTTAAATGATATGGAGTTTGTGCCCATTCTTTATAGGATAAAAATTTTGGTCCCCACAAAGAAAACTCAGAGAATTTATGAAAAAAATTGTTGACTTTTTGTACTCCAATCCTTCCAAAATAGAAATGTTTATCTTTCTCTTGATCCACACCCCCATAGAGTTCATAATCGCCGATAAGTTCAGGCTCACTTCCGCTAAGGTCATAAGTAATTCCGGTTAAAAAACCGACCTGTTTTTTAACAGACTCTTTTCCATCACTGTAGTTGATGCCTAACCTTGGCCTAAATCCGTAGATTCCGTTTACTGTACCAATTCCATAATTTAATACTACAGATGAAACACTGGATTCTCTTATTTCATTATTGAAGAGAATACCTGCCCCGCCCAATTCACCCAAATAAAGATAATAATCTAAATCTTCGCTGGCTCCATAACCATACCAGAATGACCAACTAAATTCTTTTACCGGATTCTGTGTCTGAAATTCTTCTGCCTCTTCCAGAACTTCCGTTGAAACAATTGGAATTCCGAAAGACGCACCCCACATTTTTTCACCTTTATTCAGTCTTTTTACTGTAGGCATGGTGTGGTTAAAACATCCGGCAAAGAAAATTGAGCCGAATAAAAATAGCAAAAAATATTTATTTTTCATTATTATCTCCCATGTTAGTTAGCCGGTTAACTGGCCAACTGACAATATTCTAACATGTATTTTATAATCGTCAATAATAAAAAAACAATTAGGTGTTTTTTTGATTGTCATTGACCTTAACAGTCTTCATAATTCTTTGAGCGCAAGTGGAAATGGGGCAACCTAGATTTGAAGATTCATTGTCAAGAATAGCAGGTTTATGGGCCATTAATGTCCTGTAAATTTCATCAGTATGGGGTATAAATCCAAAATAATGAATAGATTTATTTAAATGTTTATTGACTGTTTCCTGCATTTTCTGATAAGCAAGAAACGCGGTTTCTTCCTTTTCTGTCCCATAAATTACGAGCCCGATTTTCTGGTTCGAGAATTTATTAAAAATATTTTTTATCAAAGTGTAGGTGGAAATAATCTCGTCTCGCTTAATGGGGGTAAGAACTATTATATTCCCCAATGGCGTAAAGAATTTGTTCTCATGTAACTCTTTTAGCAGCCAGTCATGGCAGGAAGAGATAATGATTAATTCTGTGGTTTTTGAAAATTCAGGGTTATTTTTCTGCGGACGAAAATATTCGTTGAATTTTTTCCAGTTGGAAAAATTTTTATCTTTGAATTTTAATGAAATGAGATTAAAAGAATAGTCAGGATCAAAAAGAACCTTTTGGGTTAGAAACCCATTTTGTTTGCCTGGGAATAAACTGTTGTAGAATGAAGCATTGAACGGTTTTGTCTCAAGATTAGTCAATAGGGATGTTGGTGTGTAATCCAGGCATTCCGCGTCCAAAAGCAGGATTTTATGCCTGAGTCTCGCTAGTTCTATCGTGAGATAACTTGTGAAAAATGAACGGGTAAGGTTATTTGTTATCCCGGTTATAAAAATATTATTTAAAACAATATTTTCTCTCGGGGGAAACGAAGGAAACTTTTTTGATTGGAAGACACTAGATACTTCAGCTAATCCTCTTCCTAACTTTCTGTTTCCTTTTATATCATTAATCCTTTGTATCGGAGTTTCTTTTAACATATTTAAGTTTAGAAGCGGTTTCATAAGCCTTGTTTTTATCTTTTTCATTACGAAACCGACTTATGAAACCACTTCTAGCAAGAAAGAATACTTGGAATTATTTCAGATATATTCGGTCCGGGATCTTTTTGTTCTTGTGAAACCGGCATTTCTTTATAATAATTAAGAAATCTAAATTCTTCCATTGCGATAATTTCTTCTGCTAAGCTGCTATAGTCATAATGTCCGCTGGAATGTCTGTCATATTTGTTTACCGGGATACCATAACTCGCGGCCTCCTTTAATTTTACATTTACATTGATTATTGTTTTAAGTGTATTCTCTTTGAAATATTTTTGTATTTCGTCTAAGACTTCTTTTGAAAATTTTGTCCTTTTGTCATAAATTGTGGGAAGCGAGCGGATAAATATTTGATGATTTAATGTTTCTTTAAAAAGTTCAATGGTCTCAAAAAGTTTCCCAAGTCCGTGCAGTGAGAAGAAGCTTGCTTCAATAGGAACAATTGTTTCGCGGCACGCGCGGAGGGCGTTAAAGGTAAGAATACCGATATTTGGGGGACAGTCAATGATAATATAATCATAAGATTTTTTCATTGAGTTAATTTTCATAAGAAGCTTATTATCTCGTCCTGGAATACCGCTTAAAACCTGTTCGACTGCACTTAATGTGATATTTGACGGGACAATATCCAGATTTTCATTTATAGGAATTGAAATTTCATCAAGAGAGACTGGGTTATGACGATCACTGACCAAAAGGTCAAACATTGTCTTTTTAAGTTCTTCCGTACGGATATTCAGGCCAATGGACGCGTGTCCCTGCGGATCCATATCAAGAAGGAGGACACGCCTGTTTTCTTCGGCAAGACTGGCGGATAAATTTATCGCGGTGGTCGTTTTTCCGCATCCGCCTTTTTGATTGGCAATGGCAATAATTCTCATTTTAGATTTATCGGTTTTAGAAAAAGAAACTTTATGAAAAACTAAATATATAATCTTCTCGCCATAATTCTTGCGTTTTCGAGGTCTTCGAGTGTATTGACATTAAAAAAACTTTTGCCTTCGGGATCCAATGGTTTTAATTCATGTTCGTGAATATATTTTGTTTTTAAATGTGATGTAATCGCGAGTACTTTTAATTCATTGCGGCTTATTTGGTTTTCAATAACAGGAAGGCAGTTTTTTGAATAAAAACCATGCAGAGGCATTAATTGTCCCTGCCAGCATGGGATTAAGAGATTGCAATTTGTGAATTGCGAATAAAGAAAACTGATAACGTTTTCACTAAGAAAAGGGAGATCGCAGGAGACAACAAAATTGTTTTTTGTCGCTGAAACGCTTAATCCGGTAAGAATTCCTCCAAGCGGGCCTTTATTCGGAATGATATCTTTATATGCTTTTAAACCGGAAGAGTTAAAGAGAACGGGATTATTGGAAATGATGATAATTTCTGAAAACAATTTTTGAAGAACGTCAATTTCTCTCTCAAAAATTGTTTTATTGGCAACGTCAGCAAAGGTTTTATCTTGACCTAAGCGACTTGATTCTCCGCCAGCGAGAATTATGGCGGTACTGTCAAGTTGTTCCATTACCCTTTTAATTCTTTCTTGTCTTCTGACGCAGACTTGTCGGATTCATTTTCGCTCTCGCCGCTCATTGCCTTTTTAAAATTGCTCATGCCCTTGCCAATTGCTTTACCCACCTCCGGCAGTTTGCCTGGGCCAAATATAACTAAGGCAATGACGAGGATAATAATTAGTTCACTCATACCTAAGTTACCAAACATTTTTGCCTCCTGTGTTAAATTCGTAAAACGTAATAAGCAATAAATGTTTTACGTTTTTAGTGTTTTGTCTTTATTATACACTTTCCCCGGATCAAATACTCTGTCTTTTTTTATTAACTTAAGCTGATTGTTTTCCACTTTTCTGAAGAAGCAGCTGTTATATCCCGTATGACAGGCCGCTCCGCCAATTTGTTCTACTTTTAAAACTACGGCATCTTCATCGCAATCAACGAGAATTTCTTTAACAATCTGCGTATTCCCTGATTCTTCGCCTTTCATCCAGAGTTTATTGCGAGATCGGCTGTAAAAATGGGCACTGCCGGTTTGTAAAGTTTTTTCCCATGCCTCTTTATTCATAAATGCAAGCATCAATATTTCGCTTGTTTTATAATCCTGGACGATAGCGGCAATCATTCCATTTAATTTGTCAAAGTTAAGTTTTATTATGGACATAAATTTAATTATATCATATTTTTTGTTTATGGTATAATTTTAAAGTTATTTTCCAAAGCTGGATATTTATGCAAAAAAAAGCGGTAGTTTTATTATCAGGCGGATTAGACAGTATATTAGCCCTTAAATTGATGATTGACGAGGGGATAGAGGTTTTCTCTCTGAATTTTTCATCCATTTTTTGCCGCCGCAATCGTAGGGGCTGTGATGAAGCAAGTTCAGCTGCGAGGAAATTAGGGGTTGGTCTCAAAATAATGGAAAAAGGGCATGAATATTTGGAGATTGTTAAAAACCCTTCGCATGGATATGGTAAAAATATGAACCCGTGCATTGATTGCCGTATTTTTATGTTTAAAAAGGCGAAGGAATACATGAAAGAAATAGGCGCGTCATTTCTTGTGACCGGTGAAGTTTTAGGCCAGCGGCCGATGTCTCAAAGACGAGAGGCGATTAATCTTATTGAGAAAGAAGCAGATGTGAAAGGACTGGTTTTGCGCCCTCTTTCTGCAAAGTTTTTTCCGGAGACCGAGATGGAAAAGTCAGGACTAGTCGATTCTAAAAAACTTCCAGCGATTTCCGGCCGTTCACGTAAAGAACAGATTAAGCTGGCTGAAGAAAAGAATATTAAGGATTATCCATGCCCTGCGGGAGGATGTCTTTTAACAGACCCTGAATTTTCAAAGAGACTAAAAGAGTCTTTTAAACATGGCGAAAACTCTTTGAAAGAAATTATGCTTTTAAAAATCGGGCGGCATTTCCGGTTGAACAATGGTGTAAAAATTATTGTTGGCCGCAATGAAAAAGATAATGAACAGTTGGAAAATATGCACGGAGATGGAGAATATCTTTTACAGGTTGAGATTATTCCCGGTCCGATAGTCTTGCTCAAATCGGATTGTGATGAGATGACGTTAAAAACGGCTGCAGGAATTTGTGCAAGTTACAGCGATTTTGATCCGCCTCAAGTAAATGAACAAGCTTCCGTTTTAGTTAGAAAGAAGGATGGGAAATCGGATATAATCAAAGTTAACAGGGTTGATATGTTGACGATAAATGAGTTAATGATTTAAATGGTGGGATATTATGCCCTTAAAAATTTACAATACCCGAACAAGGAAAAAAGAAGAATTTATTCC
The DNA here is from genome assembly GCA_043809805.1 of bacterium. Classification (GTDB taxonomy): domain Bacteria; phylum JACRDZ01; class JAQUKH01; order JAQUKH01; family JAQUKH01; genus JAQUKH01. The sequence goes on along the minus strand of JBDROR010000046.1, from coordinate 5,236 downwards.
GCTCGTTGACGGCAAGATAGGAATGTATGCCTGCGGTGTAACGGTTTATGATGATTGTCATATCGGTCACGCAAGGAGCGCGATTGTTTTTGATGTTATTCGGCGCTATTTAGAAAAAATTGGTTATAAAGTGGCCTATGTCCGGAATTTTACTGATGTAGACGACAAGATTATCAACCGCGCGAATAAAGACGGCAAGAAACCGGAAGATATTGCTGAAAAATATATTAAGGAATACTATCATGATATGGATGCGCTCGGTATTCGGCGGGCAGATATAGAACCCAAAGCTACAGATCATATCGAAGAGATGATTTCTCTGATTTCCGATTTGGAGAGAAAAGGTTACGCGTATGAATCAGACGGCGATGTCCATTTTGAAGTGAGAAAATTTGGAGCTTATGGTAGATTGTCCGGTCGGAGTCTGGATGAACTTCAGGCTGGCGCGCGGGTGGAAATCAATGAACAAAAAAAGGATCCGCTTGATTTTGTCTTGTGGAAAAAATCTAAACCAAACGAGCCGTGGTGGGACAGCCCGTGGGGAAAGGGCAGGCCTGGCTGGCATATTGAATGTTCAGCGATGTCAAGGAAATATGTTGGTGATACCTTGGATATTCACGCGGGTGGGCAGGACTTGATTTTCCCTCATCATGAAAATGAGATTGCCCAATCGGAGGCATCATCGGGAAAACAGTTTGTTCGTTATTGGATGCACAATGGGTTTGTTAATATTAACAGCGAAAAAATGTCTAAATCATTGGGCAATTTTTTTAGCATAAAGGATATTTTGAAAAAATATGACGGTGAAACAGTCAGATTTTTTCTTGTCTCGACTCATTACCGCTCACCGATTGATTTTTCGGATAAGGAATTAAACAGCGCTGAAAATTCAGTTAAGCGGATTTATAACACACTGGACAATATTAATGATTTTTTTAATAAAGGTTTGCAAAAAGAAAAACTCGATAGCGAAGATGAGAAATTTTTATTAAAGGTAAAAAAGAGCGAAAAAAAATTTAAAGAAGGTATGGACGATGATTTTAATACATCCGAAGCCGTTGCCGCGATTTTTGAATTAGTGCGTGAGACTAACATTTATATTGAAAAAAATCCGGGAAAGGATATTCTTATCTCGTCGCGGAATAAAATCAGAGAATTGGGAAACATTTTGGGGCTGTTCCAAAAAGACGCTAAGGGAAACATCGAAGATGTTGTTGAACAAAAAATAAAAGAAAGAGAAATTGCGCGTAAAAATAAAGATTTTGCCGCATCCGATAGAATAAGAGATGAATTAAAAAATATGGGGATCATTCTGGAAGACAAGAAAGATAGAACCCGCTGGAAAAAAATTAAATGAACTTTCAAAATAAAATCTGGGGGAAGCATCCTGTTTGCGAAGCGGTAAAATCAGCCAAAAGAGGACTTGAAATAATCTTTTTCAGCAAAGAGGCTAAGGGCGGGATTGTTGACGAAATCAAAAAAATAGCCAAAGAACGAGATATTGATTTTGTTTATAAGGACAAAGGATTTTTTTATAATTTTGGCCGTAATCATCAGGGTGTTGCCGCGTTATTACGTGATGCGGAGAAAGAATCCATAGTTACTATTGAAGATATTTTAGAAGAAACTAAGAAGAAGAATAAACCGGCTTTTATGCTTTTGTTGGACAGTATTACCGACCCTCATAATTTGGGGGCAATTCTGCGGACTGCTGAGGCCGCGGGAGTTGATGGAATAATTATTCCTAAACATCGCGCGTGCGGTTTAACCAGCACCGTATCAAAAACCTCTGCCGGCGCAGTTGAACATGTTTTGATTGTTGAAGTAACGAATTTATCACAGGAGATTGAACGTTTAAAAAGTGAAAATATCTGGGTAGTAGGGTTGGATACCGGGGCTGAAAAAAGCATTTATGAGATGGATTTAGAAATGCCTTTGGCTGTTGTTATTGGAAGCGAAGGTGAAGGATTGCGCAAGTTAGTTAAAGAAAAATGCGATTTTCTGGCTCATCTGCCGATGAATGGCAAAATCAATTCCCTGAATGCTTCTGTCGCCGCGGGGATATGTTTATATGAGGTGGTGAGGCAGAGAGGGGAAAGTAAAAAATAATTCGGTTGGCCTAGCCGGTTAGCCAGTTAGGAGTAAGAACCGGTCAACCGGCAAACCGGACAACAGGTTAACCATTTTTATTGGAAATAAAGCGCTATGATGTTGACTGCAAATTTTTTTTTTGATATAATAAAAGTTTATCTTTAAATTTGATAGTAAGCCGATGTAGCTCAATGGCAGAGCAAGTGATTTGTAATCACTAGGTTGGAGGTTCAATCCCTCTCATCGGCTCCACGGGGAGATACCCAAGCGGCCAAAGGGAACAGACTGTAAATCTGTCGTCTTCGGACTTCGAAGGTTCGAATCCTTCTCTCCCCACCACTATTTAGTTGTCAGTTGTTAGTTGTTAGTTGTCGGATAGGAGTTTAAGAAACATTGTCTGAAAACTGACAACTGATAACTAACAACTAATTCATGCGGGAGTAGCTCAATGGTAGAGCTCTAGCCTTCCAAGCTAGCCACGGGGGTTCGATTCCCCTCTCCCGCTCCAAAAATTTTCGCGGTAGCGAAAATTTTAATCGTTAGTGAACAGTGAATAGTCGTTAGTTAAATATATTTCCTCTTTCTATCGACTATTCACTATCCACTAACGACTGGTTTGCCCATGTAGCTCAGTTGGTAGAGCACATCCTTGGTAAGGATGAGGTCACCAGTTCAATCCTGGTCGTGGGCTCCACACTTCGCCAAGGCTTCGTGTGGCCTACGGCCATTTAGAAGCGAAGGGTGACTAATCAATTACAGAAGAGAATTTTCATGAAACAGAAATTTTTTAATGCAATGTTAGCCGTGTTTTTACTTTCTGTGATTTCTGCGGGCTGTAGTCTTTTTGGAAAAGATGATTCAAGTAATCCAACAACATCGACAACTATTACAGGAACTGCTACAGCATCTGACCAAAATGATATTGAACAGGCATTATTAAACGATGATTTGTTTACTCAGGAAATGAGCGATATGTTAGATGAGGATGAAGATGCTATGGGAAACATGGTATCTGCCAATTATTTAGGGTTTCAGCTTTCTCCGAGTTTAATTGATACCACGTTACCCTATGCTATTTTTCATCAACGGTGGAGAAGGCAGAGAACGGGACTTGCAGGCATTAATAGAAATTTTGAGTTTGGTAAAAATGGAGATACAAGTTATTGTAATGTTTCAATAACCAGAAACATTACAGGCCTGCTTTGGGTTGATACAACTCGTGATGCTATAAGAAATCCGGGGAATAAATCTTTTGCCGATACAATTTCTCATAAGTGGTACTTAGAAAAATATCCCGGCAGAGGCTGGCATGTAGTAAAAATGTCGCCTCGTGAAATAAAACTTACTGATACATCTAAACAAAAAGTTTATATTGATAAGGTTGAAATAGAGAAATCGGGACAAATAGTTTCTAGTGTAACTTCACCGACTCAGACGTTTTTAAAAAATGATGCGTATCATTTTGATTGCGGCGATTCTGTAAAAATTATGGTTAGTGTGCGAAATATTGGTTCAAGTTATAATCCAGGCTGTTTTGTTTTTCTTCATCATCTTAACGTTTATGGGAAGGTAAGCCGTATTCCGCTGTTTGATGATGGAACTTACGGTGATCTTGTTGCTAATGATAATATTTTTACCAATACATTTACATTTTATACGCATGACTCATTACATCAGTATGTAATAATTGATGTTTTAGATTCAAAATGTCTGCAAAATCAGACAGAAGATGATTATAATTCCAATGCATGGGGATTGCCATACCGGGTAATTCATTAAAATTGTAGGGGTTCAAAAATTTGCCCCCCACGATTATGAATAAATAAGGAGAATTTTTATGAAACAGAAGTTTTGCAATGCGATGTTAGGTGTGTTTCTACTCGCTGTAATTTTCACGGGCTGTAGTCTTTTTGGAATAGATGATTCAGGTAATTCAGCAACATCGACATCTGATGGAGTTACTACGGCTACAGGAGATGCTTCAGCGTCTGACCAGAATGATGTAGAGCAGGCATTATTGGGTGATGACTTTTTTAACCAAGCGATGAGCGATATGTTGGATGAAGATGAAAGTATGATGGAATCGTCATCTATGACTACCGGGCTTCAATTTTTTTCTTCGAATCTTACTGATACTACTTTGCCAATAGCGGAGTTTCATCAACGTTGGAGAAGACACCGAACAGGACTTGCCAGTATCAATAAAAGTTTTGAATTCGGCAGAAATGGGGATACAAATTATCGTAATGTTTCAATAACCAGAAATATTACAGGCCTGCTTTTGGTTGATACAAGCCGTGATGCTATAAAAAATCCGGGGAATAAATCTTTTACCGATACAATTTCCCACAAGTGGTATTTCGAGAAATTTCCCGGTAGAAAATGGCATGTGGTAAAAATGTCACCTCGTGAAATAAAACTTGCTGATGCATCTAAACAAAAAGTTTATATTGATAAGATTGAAGTGCAGAAATCAGGGCAGATAGTTTTTAGCGTAACTTCACCGGATCAAATGTTTATAAAAGCCGACTTGCCTCGTTTTAACCGCGGGGATCGAGTAAAAGTTATGGCCACAGTTCGGAATATTAGCCCAAATTATAATCCCGACTGTCTTGTTTTCCTGCATCATTTTAACGTGTGGGGAAAAATAGCTCGTGTTCGGTTATTTGATGATGGGACTCATGGCGATCTTTATGCTAATGATAATGTTTTTACTAACACATTTTATATACATGGGCCATTAATACAGCATGTTGTAATTGATGTTTTAGATTCAAAATGTCTGCAAAATCAGACAGAAGATGACTATAATTCTAACGCATGGGGATTGCCATATCGGGTAATTAATTAAAAATTTCAAAGTTTCCCCTTGACAAGCTTTGTTTTTTTGTTATAATTCGCGCTTTATCGGTTAATTAGTTGTCAGTTGTCAGTTGTTAGTTGTCAGATAGGAGTTTAAGAAGCATTGTCTGAAAACTGAAGACTGACAACTGACAACTAGATACAGGAGGACAAAAGATGGCGAAGGAAAAATTTGATAGGAAGAAGCCGCACGTAAATATAGGAACGATAGGCCATGTAGATCACGGAAAGACAACTTTGACAAGCGCGATAACGAAGATATTGTCGAAGGGTGGATTGGCGC
>JBDROR010000045.1:0-13724 GCA_043809805.1 bacterium | reverse complement strand
GGCGAGGCACCGCCTCGCCCCTACGAAGAAAGATTCCTCCCTTCGGTCGAAATGACAGAAATGTGTGGTCGAAATGACAGGTATTACGGAGATTTACAGATGAAAAAAAATATTTTCCTTTATTTTTTACTATTTTTTCTTTTACTTTATTTTGGAAACAACCGGGCTGAAGAGCCGAATGTTCAGGTTAACAGCGTGGATGTTAGTGCTGACGGTAATTCATGCAGAATTGATATAAAATTAGACCAAAATGCTGATTATAAGTTATTGGAATTAAAAGATAAGAAATTTCTTGTTCTTGATATTTTAAATTCTGTTTCTAATTTAAAGAGTTCCGGCCAATATATTGATAATTCATTCATTAAAATAATTCATTCGAGCCAGCATCAAACAACTCCCGTAAAAATTGTCCGGCTGGTTTTTGAATTGCAGGAAATGTTCCCTTATGAAATTGAGAAAAACAATACCGGTTTTACCCTTATTTTAGAAAAAGAAAATAAAAATCCCCCTATTTCCCCCTTTGTAAAAGGGGGATTAAAGGGGGATTCTCAGGTGATAGAAGAAACAGAGGATAAAGGTTTAATATCGATGGATTTTCGGGAAGTAGACATTAATAATGTTTTAAGAATGTTTTCATATAAAAGCGGATTAAATATCGTCGCGGGTGGCGAGGTGCAAGGAAAAGTTACACTGCGGTTGTCCAATGTTCCATGGGAACAAGCTTTAAAAACAATTCTCGAGATAAATGGTTTTACATATGAGAAAACAGGAAGCATTCTACGTGTAGCGTCTGTTGCCAGAATAAAGTCTGATCAAAAGGCGCGCGTGGAAGAGGAATTATCCAGGCTTAAGGCAGAAGAGGCCGCGAAACCATTGATACCTTTAAATACCAAAACTATATTTATTAGTTATGCCTCTGTTGATGATATGAAAGATACACTTCAAAAACTGCTTAGTGAACGCGGAGACATGATGACGGATAAAAGAACCAATTCGATTGTTCTAAGCGATATACCTGAAAACATTAAAAAAATTGGAGAGATGATTTCTATTCTTGATAAAAGAACCCCTCAGGTAATGATTGAGAGCAGGTTAATAGAAATAAAAAGCGATGATACAAGACGATTGGGGATAAATTGGGGGGCTTCTGATGGAACAAGCGGCGGGATAAAGACAATTAATTCGGCCGGCAGGGCGACTATTGATGTTGGGATGCTCCCCGCGCTTTCAGGGACAAGCAATATTACGATTGGCACAGTGATTGATAATTTTACGCTTAATACCGCACTGCACGCGATGCTGGATCAGGGAACTACGGAATTATTAGCGAGCCCAAAGGTTTGTACCATGGATAACGAAAAGGCGGTTATTACAATTGGGAAGAAAATACCGATTCGGCTGCTTGATGAAGACGGTAACCCGGTAACAAGATTAATTCCTGTTGGGATAAAATTAGAGGTAAGGCCGCATATTACCGCGGATAACCATATCTCAATGTATATAAAACCTGAGGTAAGTTATATTGAACCTCAGCCTGTTTCAAAGGGAGAGATTGAAATAAATACCACTGAAGCGGAGACCTTTGTAATGGTTAAAGATTCCCAGACCGCCGTTATTGGCGGGTTGATTAGAAAGGATATTAGTCAGACAGAAAACAAGGTTCCATTTTTGAGTAATATCCCGTTTCTTGGTTTTTTATTTAAAAATAAGGCAAATTCTGAGAGCCGCAAGGAATTGTTAATATTTGTGACTCCGCATATTATTACAGACGAAGAGATGAAAAAGGACGCGTTTCTTGGATTGAAAAGAATGGAAGCTATCGATCTGGAAAAAAGTCCGGAAGAGATAGAAAAGGAAAAAGCGGAGAAGAGAAATAAAAGGGGTAAAAGGAAGTAGGGGCGATTCATGAATCGCCCTGTTGTTGTGTAGTTGTCATTCCGAACGGGAGTGAGGAATCTTATCCCTTGTTTGATTTAAGAAAGATTTCTCCCTTCGGTCGAAATGACAAAATTGAGTGGCCGAAATGACAATGGAGTGCTTATGCTTAGATTTCTAACCGCAGGTGAATCACACGGCAAGAGTCTGACTGCGATAATAGAAGGATTGCCGGCCGGTTTAAAGATAGATTTTGATTTTATTAATCAGGAATTAGCCCGCAGGCAAATGGGTTATGGCCGCGGCCCGAGAATGAAATTGGAAAAAGATACAGTAGAAGTGACGGCTGGTGTGCGTTGTGGCAAAACGTTGGGCAGTCCTGTTGTTTTAACTGTTCCGAATCTGGACTGGCTAAATTGGGAAGAAAAAGTAAAGATTACAAGACCGCGCCCGGGGCACGCGGATTTCGCGGGATTTGTTAAATATCGCCATGATGATATTCGTAATGTGCTTGAGCGTTCCAGCGCCAGAGAAACCGCGGTGCGTGTGGCAGCAGGAGCTCTTTGTAAACTTTTTTTAAAAGAATTTGGGATTGATGTGTCCTCGCGGATTTTCGAAGTAGGCGGGATTGAGGCAAAAGGCGCGGGGAAAGCGATAGAGGCGAAAATTGACGAGGCAGTAAAGAATGGCGACAGTTTAGGCGGGATTTTTGAGGTTTTAGTTGTTAATCCGCCGATTGGTTTAGGAAGTTATGTCCACTGGGATAGAAGGCTGGATGGGAAATTATCCCAGGCGATAATGAGTATCCCCGCGATAAAAGGGGTGGAGATTGGCCTTGGATTTGAAGCGGGCAGAAAATTTGGTTCGGAGGTTCATGATGAAATTTTTTATGGCGGGATGGCGGGCGAGGGGAAATATTATAGGAAAAGCAATAACGCAGGAGGTATAGAGGGCGGGATCACTAACGGAGAGACAATAATTATCAGAGCGGCAATGAAGCCTATCCCTACCTTAAAGAAGCCGCTTTCTTCAATTGATATGAAAACAAAGGAAACAGTTGCGGCCCATTATGAAAGATCGGATATTTGCGCGGTTCATGCCGCCGGGGTTATTGGAGAGGCAATGACTGCTATTGTTATAACGGATGCCTTTTTGGAAAAGTTTGGGGGGGATTCCATGGAAGAGATAAACGCGGGCTTTTCCTCTTATCAAAATTACGTTAAAGGATTGTGACCCGCTTATTTATTATCCTTTTTTTTCTTTCTGTATTTTTCAGTGCCGGAGCAGGCATTGTTTCTATTAAATCTATTGAAATATTGATTTTTTCGGTTCTTTGTGTTTTTCTTTATAATTCATTCCGGCAAAAACAAATAGTTTTTAAAAAGACGAATTTTGATTTAAGTATCTTCTTCCTTTTTATTTTTTCCACATTAAATTATTTATTGAATTTTAATTCATTTTTCGCGCGCGAAGAATGGATTAAAATAGTCAGTTTAATCGTCCTTTATTATCTTTTGGTGAATTTTATCAAAACTGAGAATGAGGCGGAAAAATTTATTGATATTTTTTTGCTTTTTGCTTTTATTGAATCAATATTTGCCGTTGGTAAAAGGTTTTATCTGGGTGAGGTGCGTCTGACTGGAACCTTTGCCAGCCCGAATTTTCTTATGGGTTTTCTTTTGCCGTTATTTATATTCATTCCCGATAAAGTTTCAGCATGTTTTAGAAAGAAAAAAAATACTAGAAGCGGTTTCATAAGTTATGAAACCACTTCTAAAATATTTTATTATTTATTATTATCAACTTTTATTTTTATCTCGTTAATATATTCACAATCCCGCGCCGGACTGCTTTTGCTTTTTTTAATCATTTTAATCTGGGTTTATGAAAAATTCAGTTTTTCAAAATGGTTTTTCGTTATTTTTGGAATCTTTGCCGCGGCGATGTTTTTTACCCCGAATATGAAGAGATTTCTGGATATCGGCAATCAGGATATTCTTTCCTATTATCGAATATCCGTATGGGAAAGCAGTATTCAAATGATAAAAGATAATTTTTGGACCGGGGCAGGGCTTGGTAATTTTAAAAACAGTTATATGGCCTTTCGTCTGCCTGTTGAAGGAACTATCAGCCGGTATGGAAGATTTGCCCAATTTGCCCATAATGAATTTCTGGAACTTGGCGCTGAAATAGGCTTTATCGGCATTATTATCGGCCTGATGTTTTTGGTGAAATATATTGTTTCACTAAAAGAGAAAAGGGACAATAAGTTAGCTCTGAATATTTACAAAGCAAGCGGGTTGATTATATTTCAGAGTTTTTTTGATTATAATCTTCATCATCCGGGGATTGCTCTTTTGTTTGTTTTTTTACTGGCATCCCAGGAAAGTTTAACCAGTAAAAAAGAAAAGATTATAGCTTTGCCAAGCGCGTATTTATCTTATGTATTGCTTATCCCCGTCGCGATGTTTATGTTTTTTATTGCTTCTCCCGTTTTTTCGTTTTATCAAACAAAACTTGGGTTTTTTAATCTGCAAAAAAGAGATATGAAATCAGCTGCCAAACATTTCGAGAAGGCAATTAAATGGACTCCCGATATTGCTCCTGTTTATTCTTATTTGGCGGGGATTTTACCTTCGGATGCCGAAAGCCTTTATCGGAAGGCTATATATTTTGAGCGGGATAATTCGGTGTTTTATGTTAAATTGGCCTCCTTTTATTATAATAATTATCCCGAAAATTCTAATTTGTATTTAGCGTCCGCGATGATGGAAAAAAGTTTTATTTATGACCCGTATAACGCTTTTTATCCTTTTTATCTTGCCAAATGCTATCTTTCTAGTTTAAAATTTAATGAGGCGGAAAGATATTTTTTAGAAAGTGTGAGATTAGAACCAAATTTTTTAGGGGCAAGAATTTATTTAGGTTTTATTTACGGGAAAGAAAACAAAATTGAAAAAATTAAAGAAAATTTTGCTGAAATCGCCAGAATTGAAAAACTAAAAGATTTGGGATCAACTGATTATGAGAGAAGATTGGTTAATTGGGATAAAGAGGACGAAATACTTTTAGAGAAAGTAGGGGCGAAATGAACCCCGCCCCTCCTGAGGGAGTAGTTTTAGGAAAGGCGGGTAAAAAATGGATGGTTAGTGTGTTTAAAATATTGGTTATAGAGGTGAAAGGAGGGGCGGGGTGAATATCGTTTTAATCGGTTTTATGGCTGTGGGAAAAACCCTTTTGGGTAAATTGCTGGCTAAGAGGCTTAATATGGAATTTGTTGATACAGATTTAATGATTTCCAAAAAAGAAGGTAAAACAGTTACTCAAATTTTTGACGCAAAAGGAGAGAAATATTTTAGAAAACTGGAAAAAGATATTATTAAAATTGTTTCGAGGGAAAACAACGTGGTTATTTCTACCGGCGGAGGGGTTGTTCTTTTATCTGAAAATATGAAACGGCTTAAACAAAATGGCATTGTAATTTGCTTAAAATCAAGCCAGAAGGTTCTCTTAGAGAGAATAAAACAGCAAAAAGGAATTCGTCCGCTTTTGAATAAACCGGAACCGTTGAAAGAAATAAAATCCATTCTAAAAAAACGCACGCCTTATTATAAACAGGCGGATTTTACTGTTGATACGTCGAATTTTGATACGAACAAAATAATTACGCGATTGGTAAAGAAACTAGTTTTTAAAAATTTTCCTTGCTAAATGAAACAATTTTAGGTATAATACCGTTTTTTTAATGAACAATATCAGGGAGGTGATTAATTTTGAAAAATTATGAAGTGATCTATATTATTAATTCTAACAAAACGGATGAAGAAGCGGAAGAAATAATCAACAAGTTTCGCCAGATAGTGGTTACTACAAACGGTAAAGTTGTTTCTGTTGAGAAGTGGGGGAGGAAAAAACTGTCTTTTATTATTAAAAAAGAGAGTAAGGGAAACTACGTTTTTATGAAAATTAATTGCGAGGCGAAAACTTTAAATGAGCTTGTTAGAAATTTTAGGCTGAATGATAATATCATTAGGCATTTGGTTACAAAAGTGGAATAATTTACAAAATGAACCACAGAGGTCACAGAGAAAAATTAAGCATTTCACTGTTAACTTGTTAGTATTTATAGGTTTCTCTGTGTTCTCTGTGGTTAAGATTGATAATTTAGAGACCACAGAGAACTCATTACTGTTTAATGGTTTCTCTGTGTTCTCTGTGGTTGATTTTATAATATTTGGGGGGGGAAGGAAATGGCCGATTTAAGATTAGGGACGTTGAACAGAGTTTTTTTAATAGGGCGTTTAACCAGGGACCCTGATTTGCGTTTTATTCCAAGCGGGACAGCGGTAGTAAATTTTGGGATCGCGGTTAATCGATTGTATAAAACTACCTCTGGAGAGAAGAAAGAAGAGGTTTGTTATGTAAATATTGTAGCATGGAAAAAACTTGCGGAACTTTGCGGCGAGCATCTTAAAATGGGAAGTCCGGTACTTGTTGAAGGCCGGCTTCAGAGCAAGTCATGGGAGACAAAAGATGGGCAAAAAAGAAGTAATTTGGAAGTTGTCGCTGATAAAATAGAATTTTTGGGTAGGTTGTCGCAGTCGATGTCTGGCGATAATGATTTTGTTGATAGTGTTAAAGAAGATATTGATGATTCAAAAAACAATGATGGAGAGGTACCATTTTAATAGACATCATAACCTGATAATCTGTGGAATCAAGTATAATTAATATTATACTTAGGGAGGTGTTCAGTATATGGCAAGAAATTTTAATCCAAGGGATCCAAGGAATGCGAAGAACGCAAAGTTAAAGAAAGCGAAAGTTATTGTAAAACCTAAAATTTGCAAATTTTGTACAAATCCTGATTGGGCAATAGATTATAAAGATGTAAATCGTCTTAGGAGTTTTGTATCGGAAAGAGGAAGAATAATTCCTAAAAGAATATCCGGTAGCTGCGCGATACATCAACGAAAGATTACAGCGGCAATAAAAAGGGCCAGAGATATATCTATATTGCCGTTTGTGGCGGAGTAGGGGCGTGACGAAGGGTTGCGGGTAAATTTATTGACAATTGACAATTTGGCATTGACAATTGATAATTAGAATTTAATGCTCAATTGCCAATTGTCAATGCTCAATTGTCAATTTAGCAAGGAGATGTCACAAATGAAAATCATACTTATCCAGGATGTTGAAAAATTAGGAAATAAAGGCAAAGTTGTTGAAGTCAAGGAAGGATACGCGAGAAATTTTTTAATACCAAAAAAGTTAGCTTTAATCGCTGTTTCCTCCAATATTAAACTTTATGAGGCGGGAAAAGCGCGTTTTGAAAAACTTGAAAAACAAAAAGTAGAAGACGCGAAAGTTTTGGCTGGTAAAATAGAAAGTTTGTCTTTTACTATTTCCAGAAAGTGCGGAGAAGAGGATAAATTGTTTGGATCTGTCACTTCAGCCGATATTCAAGCGGCACTGAAAGAACAGGGTGTTGTTATCGATAAGAGGGATATCCATTTGGAAGAGCCGTTAAAAAGTTTGGGTGTTTATAACATACCTTTTAAAATTTATAAAGATATTTCCGCTAATATTAAAGTTTCTATTGTGAAAGAGACGGTAAAATAACATAAAAAGTAAATACTTATTGTCATTTCGAACGGAACAGTTTGTTATTCCGAACGGTTCCATTGTCATTCCGATGTAGGGGCGGCTCCCTGTGGCCGCCCTGATAGAAAAGGGCAGGCACGGGGACCTGCCCCTACTGAAGAAAGATTTCTCCCTTTGGTCGAAATGACAAGTTGTGTGGTCGAAATGACAACATTATTGTAATGGGATGTAGTTTATGAAAACCTCCGGGGCTGATTTCGAGAAACTTCCTCAAAATATTGAAGCGGAACAAGCGGTTATCGGATCGATGATACTTGATTCCGAAGCTATTGGAAAAGTTGTTGAAATTTTAAAAGAAAATGATTTCTATCGCAGCGCCCACCGAAAGATTTTTTCAGCTATTGTTGAACTCTATGAACAAAGTCAGCCTGTAGATCTTATTACCTTAACTGAAAACCTGCGTAAAAAAAATTTATTGGAAGAGATTGGAGGAGCAGCTTATTTAACCGCTGTTTTAGAAAACACCGATACCACCGCCAATGTAGAACATCACTCCAGGATAGTCAAAGAAAAGTCAACTCTTAGGGAACTTATCAATGCCGCGGGACATATTATGTCTGAAAGCATATCTGATGAAAAGGAGGCTGACTCAATATTAGAGAATGCCGAGCGGCTTATTTTAGATGTTTCTAAAGAAAAAATTAAGCAGGGTTTTGTCTCGGCTAAAGATATTTTGAAAGGAACGTTTGATAATATTGAAAAATTATATCGCCGGAAAGAATATGTAACAGGGGTATCAACCGGTTTTCCAAAATTTGATATGTTAACGGCAGGCCTTCATAAAGGGGATTTGATTATTGTGGCGGGACGTCCATCGATGGGAAAAACAAGTTTATGTTTAACAATGGCGCAAAATGTGGCAGTAGCGCAAAAAATTCCTGTAGCAATTTTTAGCCTGGAAATGTCGCGGGAGCAATTAGTTCAGCGTATGCTTTGCGCCGAGGCTAGGGTAAACGCCCATGATGTGCGCTCGGGATTTATCAAGGAATCCGATTGGCCCAAATTAACGATCGCGGGCGGGAAATTGGCGGAATCGCCGATATTTATTGACGATAGTTCGATGATGTCGGAATTGGAGATGCGTATTAAGGCGCGGCGGTTGATGAGCATGCAAAATATAGGTTTGATCATTGTGGATTATTTACAACTTATGCAGTCCGCGAGAAGGACGGAAAACAGACAGCAGGAAATTACGAATATTTGCCGTTCATTAAAAGCGTTAGCTAAAGAATTAAATGTGCCTGTAATGGTTTTATCCCAGCTTAGCCGCGCGGTAGAATCCAGAGGGGACCATGTTCCGCAATTGGCCGATTTGAGGGAATCCGGTTCGATAGAACAGGATGCCGACCTTGTTGTTTTTATATACCGCAAAGAATACTACGAAAAAGAACCTTCTCCAGAAGTTGAAAATATTGCCGAAATTATAATTGGGAAACAAAGAAACGGGCCTGTTGGAAGTGTCGAATTGACTTTTATTAAAGAGTATACGAAATTTGAGAATTTATCGCATCGGGAAGAAACTGGTTAACCGATTTGTCATTCCGAGCGGGAGCGAGGAATCTTGTTGTAGGGGCGACCCTATGTGGTCGCCCTGCCCCTACGGAAGAAAGATTTCTCCCTTCGGTCGAAATGACAAATGGTACGGTCGAAAGCATTGTAGGTTGGGTTGAGGAACGAAACCCAACCTACAAGTCTCGATATGACAAAAGTGATTGTTTGAAATGACAAGTTGTGCGATCAAAATGGCAAAATAAACGGGAATTTCCGGATGAAACATAGCTGGGTAGAAATCAACTTATCGGCGTTAATTCATAATCTTGGAGAGATAAGAAAAATTGTTGGCTCAAAAGTTGAAATCTGCGCTATCGTTAAAGCTGATGCCTATGGGCATGGAGCGGTGCAAATCGCGAAGACTTTAGCTGATAACGGAGTCAACAGGTTCGCGGTGGCTAATTTAAAAGAAGGGCGGCAGCTTCGAGGATCGGGGATAATCCAGCCTATTCTTCTTTTACATCCATCTTTTCAGGAAGAAGCGGAAGAAATAGTCAATTTTCATCTTACGCCGGTTGTTTGTTCTGAAGTTTTTGCAAAAAAACTCAATCTAATAGCAAAAAATAAAAATGAAATATATCCTGTCCACGTTAAAGTTGACACTGGAATGGGACGGCTTGGTATTTCATTGGATTCATTTTTTGGATTTATAGAAAGAATATTTGATCTTAAAAATTTAAAAATTGAAGGTGTTTTTTCACATTTTGCCAAGGCGCATGGCGATAAAAATTTTTCAAAAAAGCAGTTAAGTTTATTTAAAAATTTAATTAAAGAATCGCAAAATAACGGAATTGATATTCCTTTCCGGCACATTGCTAACAGCGCCGGCATACTGAATTATCCCGATTCGCATTTTAATTTGGTGCGGCCGGGAGTAATCCTTTATGGCCTTTATCCGGGCGACGCGAAAAAATATGCTAAAAAAATATCTTTGCAGCCTGTTATGAGTTTAAAGACGCGGATAATATATGCGAAAGAGATTAACCCGGGATGCGGCCTGAGTTATAATCACACGTATTGTGTCCAAAAGAAATCAGTCATTGCCACATTGCCGATAGGATATTCACACGGATATAGCAGGATTATGTCTAATAAAGCGAATATAATTTTTAGGGGTAAAAAATATCCGCAAGCGGGGACAATTTGTATGGATAGTTTACTGATAAATCTTGGGATGATAAAGCCTGGGATTGGAGAAGAGGTTGTTCTTATGGGCAGACATGGCAGGACAGTGATTAGTGCTGAAGAATTGGCAGAAAGAATGCGGACTATTAATTATGAAGTAACTTGCCGATTTGGTATAAATACCGAAAAGGAATTTGTGAGATGAAACATTCATGCCAACAAGTTGGCACAAAGGGGAATAAAAATCCCCCTATTTCCCCCTTTGGAAAAGGGGGATCAAGGGGGATTTACAGATGATCAAGATTTTTGACGCGTATAAAAATTTTGAGAACAAAAAAGTTCTGAATGGCGTAAATTTAGAGATAAAAAAGGGTGAATCTGTAGTAATTATTGGAAGAAGCGGATGCGGGAAAAGTATTTTATTGAAATTAATTATTGGGATTATGAAATCTGATAAAGGCAAGATTCTGATAGATGGTGTGGATATATCAAACCTTAAAGAACGGGAATTGAATGATTTCAGGCGTAAGTTTGGTATGTTGTTTCAGGGCGCGGCATTGTTTGATTCTTTATCTGTCGGGGAAAATGTTTCTTTTGGATTAAAGGAACAGAAAAAGTTGCCTCAGGAATTTATTGACCAGATTGTGGCGGAAAAATTAAAATTAGTAGGTTTGCCGGGGGTGGAAAAGTTGAAGCCGGCTGAATTATCCGGCGGCATGAGAAAAAGGGTTGGATTGGCGAGGGCGATTGCCGCGAACCCGGAGATTGTGCTTTACGACGAGCCTACGACAGGCCTGGATCCTATTATGGCGGACGCGATTGACAGTTTGATTAGTGATTTGAACAGAAGCCTTAAAGTTACGTCAGTGACCGTTACACACGATATGAGGAGCGCTTATAAAATTGCCGACAGAATCGCGATGCTTTATGAAGGGAAAGTAATTTTTTACGGAACGCCGGATGAAATAAAGAACACGACTGATCCCACTGTCAAACAATTTGTAACAGGAAGTTCAAAAGGGCCGATTACGGCAAACTAATTCGTCGTTCGTATATCGTATTTCGTATGATGGACGACGAACGACGAAATACGAGTAGGGGCGATTCATGAATCGCCCGTATTGTCATTCCGAGCGGGAGCGAGGAATCTTATACTAGGTCTATTTGTGAAAGATTTCTCCCTTCGGTCGAAATGACAATTATATAGGTCGAAATGACAAAATTGTGCGGTCGAAATTACAATTAACCAACGACGAAATACTATATACGAACGACGAATCATGCGTTATTTAGGAATAGATTACGGAGAAAAAAGGATTGGGTTGGCCATTTCCGATGAGCTTGGCATCATTGCGGGAAAACTAAAGACATTTGAAGATCTTTCGTGGAGCAATGTAATTTGCGAATTACAAAAGATAATAAATGAACATTTAGTTGATGGAATAGTCATAGGCCTGCCTAAAAACCTTAAAGGAGGAGAAACTCAACAGACTTTGAAAGTGAAAGATTTTATCGCATTTTTAAAAGAAAGAATTAAGATACCGGTTCATGAATGGAATGAGATGTTTACTTCCAAGGAATCAAACAATATCCTTATTGAAGCGAATGTTTCAAGAAAAAATAGGAAGAAGTTTGTAGACCAATTGTCCGCAGTTTTAATTTTGCAAGGCTATCTGGACAGCATGAAACGTCCATACCAACAGTAATTGGTTTGTCATTCCGAGCGTATTGTAGGGGCGACCCTATGTGGTCGCCCTGTTGAAGAAAGATTTCTCCCTTCGGTCGAAATGACAAAGTTGTGTGGTCGAAATGACAAAGTTGTGTGGTCGAAATGACAAATGTGCGGTTGGGTTGTCATTCCGAACGAAGTGAGGAATCTTATACTGACAATTGACAAATTACGGGGATTTTTAAGTGAAATTTACCAATGATGAAGCATAAAATATTATTATCCTTTTCTTTAATTATTATTTTTTTTACGGGATTTTATTTCTACAGTATTTTTTACCCGTTCGATTTTGCCGGAAGGAATAAATTAAATAAATCAACAGTTGTAACTGTTCCACAATCCGTTTCGGCAAATGAAATTATAAAAATTTTAAAGTCCGGCAATGTTATCCATAATGAATTTTGCGCGCGGGTTTTTATAAGATTAACAGGTTGGGGGCCAAGCCTTTTGGCTGGAGAGTATGAATTTTTCCCGCCTGTGTCAACAAAAGAAGTTTTTAAAAAAATTCATCTTGGTAAAATTAAAGGAATAAAGATAACTATCCCCGAAGGGCATACGAATATTGAGATAGCGGATCTTTTGGCAAGTTTTAAATTGATTAACAGAGAAAAATTTATTGATTTGAGCCTGAATGAAGACGGTTTTTTATTCCCTGACACCTATTATTTCCATAAAGGCATGAGAGAACAGGATATTATTGATTTGATGAAGGAGCGATTCAACAATGTTGTTTTACCATTAGCCGATAAAAAAGACGATGAAATTAATTTGGATTTAAAAGAATGTGTAATTTTAGCCTCAATCGTGGAAAAGGAAGCTAATAGTTATGATGAAAGGAGATTGATCGCGTCTGTTTTTCTTAACCGTTTGCGTAAAAGGATCAAACTCGAATCCTGTGTGACTGTTATATACGCTATTGGAAAGCATAAAAGAAGTTTAAATAATAAAGATTTAAGCATAGACTCTCCCTATAATACTTATCTTCATTACGGTCTTCCGCCGGGACCTATTTGTAATCCGGGAAAATCCTCCTTATCCAGCGTTTTTAATCCTGTCAAAAGTGAATTTTTGTTTTTTGTGTCCCGTCTTGACGGAACACATGAATTCAGCCGCACATTACAGGAGCATATCCTGGCCAAGAAAAAATATAAGCCCAGCCCTTTCTAAATAATAGTTAATCTATTAATATTTATAAGAAGCAAATGGAAGTTTGTTGTATAACTGTTTTATATAGAAAGTAGAAAGGGCGGGGTGAAAAATTTTTTAAAATGATATAAAGCAAAAATAATCTGTTCCGATAATGAAATTAGATCGTAACCGTCAACCTAAATATTATGCAGTTCAAGAAAATATTCAAAAAGAAAAAAATAAAACAAAATGTAAAAAAGGCCCGAATACCTCAGGGCTTTATGACCAAACAAGATGAAGTTACAGAGATAATCTTCCTTATTTTGAAAATGAGCGCTATTTTTGTGTTTTTCTACTGGATTTTCCGCCCGTAACATCATTTCTATTCAAATGAAATATCCTTTTGACTTTGTCCAAAAGTGGGTATATGATGTGTTCTTATACTTGGGGTCAATTTGGGAAAGATTTCTCCCTTCGGTCGAAATGACAAATTATGCGTTCGAAATGACAGATTGTGCGGTCGGATTGTCATTCCAAATGGTAGCATTGTCATTCCGAACGAAGTGAGGAATCTTATACTGACAAATTATGTGGTCAGGCTGTCATTTCGAACGGCTCATTGTCATTCCGAGCGGGAGCGAGGAATCTTACA
>JBDROR010000044.1:0-23762 GCA_043809805.1 bacterium | reverse complement strand
CCTCCAAAGGAGCCGCGCCCGCATCAAAGGCTTGATAATAAACAGCATAAAGCACCTTTTCATGTTTAAAAGAACCTGAAGGTATGGCGTAATACGCTAAATCTTCTTCAGGATCAATCCCCTTTTCCTTTAGCAAATCATAAACGACAAAAAATCCCGACGGCGCGAAATCCGGGCCAAAAATAAATCTTTTGTTTTTTAAATCCGCGACAGTCTTGATTTTACTTTCGTTTTTAACAATAATCGCGCCTATTGTGTTTTTACCCTCAGGGCCTCTTGTTTCTCCCAAAACCAATTTAGCATGAAGATTTTTTTTAAGAATAATATAAATAACCGAATTAGCATGAACAAAATCTATTTCTTTATTGTTAACGGCATTTTCGATATCAGAAGTGTTCAAATAAATCGACTCGAATTTTTTGCCGAGTTTTTCACTTAAATAATTTGTCATAGGCTGGAATCTTTCTTTGGTTTCTTTGAGGCTATTACAAATCATATAGCCAATTTTTATAGAATCTTCCGCCCAACAGTACCCGTAAAAATTAGACAGAAAAATTAACATTATAATAATTATTTTTTTCATTTAAAAATACCTTTATTCCGTCATTCTCGTACACTTTCCCGTCATTCCCGCGAAGGCGGGAATCCAGTTCCATAGTTCCCCGCTTTTGCGGGGACGACGTCTGGCGGCTCCGACAAAAAAGGAACAAAATTCACTTTCCCCGAGATATTATCATCCTTACCATCCTCAATGCTTTTTTCAATCTCGTTTTCATTCGAACATCCCCAAAAATTATTCGCGGCCTCGATTTTTAGCGGCCCTTTATTGTCAAGATTAAATTTTTTATTTTCCGCTATGCTATTATAACTCAAAACCGCCCCTGAATTATTTAAAGATATTCCGTCCAGCCCGTTACCCAAAATATAATTACGGTCTATAGTCAATTTAGAATTATTACTTGATATGCCATCCAGCTCATTTTTACCGATAAAATTACTGTCAATCGTAACTTCTCCTTCATAGGAAAGAATGCCGTATCGATTACCGGTTATAGAACAATTAAAAATTCTTCCTTTAGATTCTTTTATCCGTATTCCCTCAAGATAATTATTTTTTATAACATTTTCCCCAAAAACAATTTCTGAACGCAAGACATGCGCCGCCGAATAATTACGGGAAATTATTGTATTCGTAATTTCCACCATGGAATCTCGAAAACGCAGGGCGCTGTAATTATCACTAAAAATACTGTCCTTTATCTCCACCTCTGATTCCTGGAATTGAAATCCACGGCTGTTATTTAAAATTGTTGTATTTTCCAGTTTTAGCTTGGAAAAATGGCTGTGAATTGCCCTATAAGCATTTTCGAATCTGCAATATGACAAAATGTTTGGGCTTCCCTCGCTTGCGGCAAAAAATAATCCCTCCCATTGTATTTTACCGGTTTTTGAACTGGACGAAAAAGTAATTAGTCGTTCTTTCTCTCCTTCAGCCAAAAGCGTTCCAAAGACATAGATGCCGCTCTCGCCAATTCCATCATTGTTAGTATCACGCCAAAGGAAATTCACCGAAGTTCCCGGCTTAATAGTCAAAACTGCCCCTGTTTCGACTGTAATTATGCCCTCGAGGAAAATATTCCCTTTCCAAACTGTATCGCTTGCAATATGCAAATCTTTATAAATGACAGACTCGTTTCTTATTGTTTTGACGCACCCAAATAAAATTGCAAGTAAAATTGCTATAGCGGGGAACAATACTGGATTCCCGCCTTCGCGGGAATGACGGATAAAACGCCTATTTCTCGAATGTCTTAATATCATATTTATTTTTGTTAACATTGTTATCTTTTAAAATAAATTCTGAGTTTATACCGATAAATATCCCTTCTTCTTCATTATTTTCTATCCTGTTTTCAACAAGTTCGCCACCAGAAGAAAAAATTCCATAAAAGCCCGCGTAATTTTCCCTTATGATATTTTTAGTGATTTTAGGGTAAGAAGCTTCACCCGACGAAATAATGGCATGCCTATTTTTCTCAAAAATATTTTCTTCAATAACAGGAGAAGAGTTTAAGGAATCAATTCCCGTAAAAGCATTTTGAATTTTACAAAAATTAAAAACTCCATTTTCCGCCTGATCAAGAATAATTCCCGCCCAGAAGATTCCATCCATGGATTTCCCCTCCCCTGAAAAAATTATCGGATTATCCTTTTTTCCCTCGGCGAGAATCTCCCCGCGGATTAAAATTTCGTTATAGGGAGAAAAAAACAATGGCTCATTTTTGGAAGAATCTTTTTCTTTAATTATAATTTTTGTTCCCGGCCGAATTGTAAGCGTTACCCCGGCCGGCACTAAAACATCATTTTCAACCTCAACAATACCATCCCAAATTGTATTTTCGGTTATTATTCCGCTAAAAATAAAAAGGCCGGCAAAGCCGGTTAAAGATATTTTTCTAAAATTTATCACCTAAAAATATCCTTTCATCCTATTACGTCATTCCCGCCCATTTTCTCGTCATTCCCGCGAAAGCGGGAATCTAGTCTTCCTTATTTCTGGTTCCCCGCCTTCACGGGGACGACGTCAAATCAATTTTTTTTCTTTCAAAAATTCCCTCGCGATATCCGTTGGTGATTCTGTTCCCTTATTTATTTTTTTCAAAAGTTCATCATAGGTTTTATCATTAATAATGCCGCCCAATTTATTAAGTAATCTTGGAAGCGCGGGGAAATTTTTGAGGGTTTGTCTTCGAATAACAGGCGCCGGATAGCAAGGCAGCCCTAACTTTTTAATAGCTTCATTTTTGTAAAATTCGCTGTCAAACCCAAATGGTCTCAGCCACACAAGATTCAGCTTTTCCTGATATTCGTGCCGTACAACTTCAAAAATTTTGTCTTTTTCAGGGATATCCTTTCTTTTCAGAACCTCAATTAAACTTTTCCCCGTGTATTCAACAAAAATATCTATATCGCCTTTTTCCAATAAATCATGCCCTTCCTCATTTTGCTTCAAAATTTTAATTATAGTAGTCGTCCCTGTCCTTTCCCGAATAAGTATTGCCAGCATTTCCGCCAAAATAATAGATTCAGAATTTTGTTCCTGGCCGATATAGATTGTCTTTCCTACACAGGCTAAAGAAAAATCAGTAGAAACAAACAGCATTATTGCTGCTAAAAAAATTATTATTTTTTTCATTTGCAACTCTCCATTTATATTGTCATTTCGACCGAAGGGAGAAATCTTTCTTAAATAAATCCCCCTTTTATTCCCCCTTTGTCAAAGGGGGATATAGGGGGATTTTTCCCTACAACAGATTCCTCGCGCCTGCTCGGGATGACAAAACCAACCTCCGGATCCTTTCTATTTTTCCTTCTAACTACTAACGACTGACGACTGATATAAGACACATCGGATCCGGGCCTTCAAAATTCCCATCATAAAAATAACTTCGTCCCCTGCATCCTCCCTGACACCAGCTCACGAGTGGACAGGAAACACATTTGGAGGGCAATAAAGAAACCTGTTTTCGCAAAACACACGCTTTATTTTTCCAAATATCTCTTAAAGATTCAGTTTTGATATCCCCCAATTCTATATCTATTGAAGAACAGCCATACACCTTTCCGTCCTGCCTGACATAAGCTACCGAGGATCCTGCCTGACAGCCATTATACACCCCATTTGTTATAACACCCGCCTCTCTTTCAGGATAAAATATTGAACTTATAAAGAAGTCTCTTATTACCAACTCAATATTTTTCTCCCAAAATTTTATTTTCAGGGAAATTTCTTTTTTAAATTTTTCCAATCTTTGCTTCTCTATTGGAAAAGCTATATCCTCTTTTTTGCATTTCCAGCAGTTAAAATTATTGACAATAAACCTTCCAATTGACTTCGCAATTGCTTTGTCTATTAAATCAGGTATATCCTCAAAATTATTTTTAGTTACAAAGACGCTGACAGCCTTTTTCTTTTTTGAATCCCCCTCTTTCTCTTTCCCCCTTTGTAAAAGGGGGATACAGGGGGATTTAAAAACAAAACATGCAACAACATCCCGTATTTCAGGCTCCATTAAAAAATCAGGGTAACTATCTTCTAAAAACAAAAACACTTTTATGTTTTTTGCCTTTGCCTCTGACAGAAGTGAAAAAATACTTTTTTGCTTATCAAAAAATTTCCCTCTGACGGCCAATTGAAATATACCGCTTGAGATTATCTTTTTCCCAATGGACAAAACATCTTCTTCTTTTTCCGGCAAATCCCATTCTAATCTAAGTGGAGATTGTAACATAATTTGTTCCCTCTATTTGTCATTTCGACCGAAGGGAGAAATCTTTCTTCCGTAGGGGTAGCCCTGTGTGGCTACCCTCTCTTCAGGGCGACCACATAGGGTCGCCCCTACAATACGCTCGGAATGACATGCCCTTACCCGGATTTCCAGCAATGCGGGTCAGGCTGATTAAAATTTCCAGACACGGCATACGCCCTCGCGCTGCATCCGCCTAAACATTCTTGATAACTTCCACAGGCAATACATTTCCCCTGAGGTTTTTTATTCCGCAATTTTTGTAAAACCGGCGAATTTTTCCAGATATCCGATAACTCGTCTTTCAAAATATTTCCAATCGTAATCGGCATAAAACCGCAAGGAGTAACATCAGCGTTGGGTTTAATCGCGAGCGATAATTTACCGCAGCTGCTTCCCGGAACGATTGTCTTTTCCCTGCCGCCAAATTCCTTTAAAAGACAGATAATTGGATCGTCTAATGAGATAGTTATATCGCTAACCTCCTTTTTAATCGTCAAAATACTTTTATAAAACTCCATCCACTCCCGCGGAGTTAAATCCAATTCATCCCGATTTTTTAATCCTGAACCGCTGCATTTATAATTATGAAAAGTAATTTTTTTAATATTTAATCTTTTCCCCAAATCAATAAGCTCGCCAAAGTTTTTGTGATTTATTTTGTTAATGACGGATGATATGGCAGTTTCAATATTATTTCTCATTAACAGCTCAATTGCCGAAACCGCCCTTTTAAAACTTCCGATTTTATTGCGAAACTTATCATGCTCTTCTTCCCGCGCACTGTCTAAGCTCACTTCTACTTTTGAAATCCTGCTTTCCTTAATTTTGCGGACAATTCCTTCATCAATCAAAAACCCGTTTGTGGAAACACTTATGTGAAGCCCATTCTCACGGGCAAACAGCGCAATATCAAATATATCTTTTTTTAGAAAAGGTTCTCCTCCCCCAAAATTGGCAAAATAGATCTTAGCGGAAACCAGCCTCTTGACAATTTCTTTGTTTTCTTCTGTTGATAAGTCGTTATATTTTTCTAATCTGGAGTAGCAGTGTTTGCAGTTAAAATTACAATCATAGGATAAACTCCAATTAACTAACAATGGGGATTTAGGAATTTTTGCATTCGTCATAAATCAACCGGCATTTCCCAAACAAATATTAATATATTGTACCATAACTATTCGTTTAACTCTAACCTCAAAAATAATAAGTTCCTTCGATTTCCAGTTTATCCTGTACAAGATTTTCTCCATATTGCGTATTTTGTTTTCCTGAAAAGTGCTGCCATGAAATCTGAAAAATCCAGTTGGCAGCAGGAGCATAATTCAACTGAGTAATCACATTTTGACTCTCGTCGTCCAGATTTCTCAACCATGCTAAAGAGGGAGTAAAATAAAGCCAGTTAAAGGGTTCTTTGATGCTTGTTTTTAAATAACCGAAATTTCGGTTTGTTGCTTTTGTCAATTTGGAAGAGTTATGATAACCTTCTATAATCCAGGTTACATCTTTTTCCGTTAAATATCGGAATCCCAGCAAGTATTTGTAGTAATCATCTTTTGAAGTCATCTCCACGGCATACTCCCCATGCATTTCAAAATTAGAAGTAATGTTTGCCGCGAAATCCGCGCCCAGATCTGTTTCTTCAATTTCATTCCATCTCACGAAATACAGATCTATATCGGTTGTGCCGATTAAACCATATAATTTCAGGCCCAATGTATTTTTTTGATTTATGTCGGCTTGGTAATCCTCGTTAATATCTTTCCGAATCGGAAGATAAACCAGAGTGACTGAATAACTGCTGAATCCTGAAAACGCTTCAGGGATCCATACCCCTTGCATTATCCATAATCCTTCCCGGCTGGCTTCGGGATCCTCCTGATTTTTAGGACGCTCCAATAAAGCCACGGGATTAAAAGCATAGCCTTTTCCCCAACGAAGCAGCCGTTTTCCCATTTCGAATGTATGATGGTCAAACCCGGAGAATTGCCAGTATCCTTCTCTCAAAAAGGCATCTTGCTCATCAGAACCTGAGATATTTGAACAAGTAGTCCAAACGTCTCCAATAAGATACAACCGTGACCAATTCCAATCCCATCGGCTGTCAATCACCAATTGCAAATTAAATTCCTGAGATTGAGTTTCCTCATCCCGATTGAAAATCTTTGCCATTCCCGTTACGGAAAATTCTCCCTTCCATTCCCATGTTTTTTTGGTAAATCCTTCGATTTCAAATGAATACAAATCTTCTTCCTGCGCAAAAACGAATAATGGTGAAACAAAGCAGGACATTATGCAAAAAAAATTTGCGAATATTATATATTTCCTCACTTTTTTTGCCTCAGTGTTTCAATACGTCCCATAAAATCAACGGTAAATATCTCAGACGATAGGGTCCTGTGTTTAATTTCAGCGAAAATCATAAGGGACTTATAGCCTTTATAAAGCGGGCTATCGGTTTCCACAACCGAGGGACGTTTTATTCCATGGCCAAAATCTTTTATCTGTTTAAAATAGATAGTTTTGATCAACATTCCTGAGGCCGCAAAAGCTCGTATAAGCACGGGAGATTTTAACCCGGGATCAATCATCATTTCTAATTTATCATAAGCCACATAGCTGGTTTTAGCTTTCAGATTCAATTGAAGAAGGTTTTTCCCCGAAGCTCCTTTTTCCCGGGTTTCTATAATATTCAAGGCATTGTATTCCGTTTGGTAGTCCACTCGCAAAATATCTGAATTGTTAAAAATTCCTCCGGTAACCGATTGTAATGAAGTAATCCGGATCGGACGCCCGACATTGGGAATATAAAGCCACATATTATCTCCAACCCTCAGAGTCGAGCGGCCCTTTTCTGAAGAAGGAGAAAGAAACAAGGCCGCTACCTTTTCCTTCCCTTGTTTTAGCGTAAAGAGGACAAACTCTTTTTTACTCCCATCCGGCTCAATATTGATTAATTTACGATAAGTTTCATATTGAGGAGGGTTTAAATTGCGGTCTATTGTTTCCAACCATTCCTGAGGAAGTGTTTGAGCATAACTGCCCATCGGCAATGTCAGCATAATAACGAACACAAACATTTTAATAAAAATAAAAAATAAATTTTTATACATGTCGTAACGCCTCTATCGGTTCCAGCCTGGACGCCCTGACAGCGGGCTGCAAGCTTGCCAACGCGGAAATGGCAATAACAATTAAGGCTGTGGTAATTACTTCAGAGAATGCTATTTCAGGAGCAAGAATTAAGGCATCTTGTCTGCCAAAAGAAAAAGATATCCGATGCCAATTTAAATACCGGATTATTCCCAGACTAACAATACTGCCGGTAACCGCGCCGAAAATGCCTAAAAATAATCCCTCCATTAAGAATAAAGACCGTATTTTCCCCGGGCTGGTACCAATTGCAGAAATAGTGCCTATTTCCCGAATTCTCTCATAAACAGCCATTAACATGACATTCATTATAGAAACCAGGACAATGGCAATCAGTATCACCTTAACAAACAAAGTCAATAAATCAATAATTTTGGCAATATTAGAAAAAGGAGAAAGTTTTTGCCATGTATGGATCTCAAATATGGGTTTATCCTTTTTATTTTTTATAACAGACAATTTCTGCCGCAACTGTTTGAAACTTTGTTCCAGATGATTAAAGTTGCTTAATCGTATTGAGATCTCATTAACCTCCCCGCTTTTGATTCGTAACAGTTCATAAGCATCCTGAATATTAAGATATCCATCTCGCCCGCCGGGTCCTGTCATGGAACTTACAATTCCGCTAACCATAAGGGGAACCCCGTTAACCGAACCATCCTTGTTTGTTGCTACAAGAACCACCTGAGCTCCAACCTTGAGTTTCATTCCATTTGCCAGAGTTTCAGGAACCCATAGTTCTCCTTTTTTAAGAGAAGGTGTTCCCCCTGACTTTTTTCCATTGGTAAAAATCCGTTGTCCTAATAATGGAACGGTTTTGATTTCCTGGTCCGGATGAATACCGTTTAAACGAATGTTTGCCGTTTCCGTAAAGTTACTCAGCATCCCCCCAAATTTGAGCCGTGTGGAATAGAAAGCGAGTTCCTCTTCTTCATCCAGAATTTTCCTGATCTTTTTTACTTGTTCAGGGACAAGATTCAAATTCAGGGGAGAATTATCGATTGAGCTTACATATCCTTTGCGGTGAATCTGTATATGCCCAAGCATGGAATCGGTGATTTGTCCCACCATTAACTGTTTAAATGATCCGGCTACCGCAATAAAAACCAAAACGGCCACAATACCTATTATCACCAGAGTAGACGTTAGAAGCGTCCTGCGCGTATAACGCAATAGATTTCTATAAGCAATTTTAGCGGTTTTGAACATGGCGTCTCCTGTCTTCTTTGCTTTGAATCATGCCATCTTCCAGGGTATAAATAATTTCAGCTTCCCCGATAATCTTGGGATCATGCGTGGAAAAAATGAAGGTGGTATTTTTCTGTTCTTTCATCTTCTTCATCAAATTTATGATTTTATAAGCGGTATCATGATCCAGATTAGCCGTAGGTTCATCTGCAATTACCATCTTTGGCCTGGTTACTAATGCCCTGGCAACGGCAACTCGCTGCATTTGTCCTCCGGAAATTTGATGAGGGAATTTATCCTTTTGCTCTAAGACCCCTACAGCATCAAGAAGCTCCAAAATAAGGCTGTTGTATTGCCTTTTATCCTCGTTTTTCACCATTATAAGCGGGTATTCCACATTTTCGTAAACAGTTAACACTGGAATTAAGTTAAAATTTTGGAAAACAAATCCCAAATGCTCTCCGCGGAAATGAGCTCGTTGTTTTTTATTAAGATGACTAACTTCCCTATCTATAACCATGATCGACCCCGAAGTCGGCTTGTCCAGACAACCTATTAAATTCAGCACCGTGGATTTCCCGCTTCCCGAAGGACCGACAATGGAAACAAACGTGCCTTCCTCGATTTCTAAATTCACATTTTTTAACGCATGAATGGTAATATCTCCCATTTGATATGTTTTTGATAAATCACTGAGTTTTACTAAAGGCATAGTTTTCTTCCTATGTTAAAATTATACACACTTATGGGGAAAATTCTTATGAACTACCTATTACTTTTAAAATCCTTTTTAAACCTCTTTTTTTGATTCTTTCGCAAACAAAAGAGGAAATACAATATCACTTACACAACAAGGTATCCATACCGCGAGAAAAAGAAAAAAGAAAATAACAATGTATGATAACCATGTTAAAATCTGTCCAGCCATAATTATATGAAACAACGACGCCCAGGTACTTAATAAAACATGCACAAAATGCGGAAATTTTGTTGCCGGTATAAAATATGCTATGACAATTCCTAATATCGCCAATGGGTTAATTAACCACCATTTTTCAATAAAACCCAAATGAATACCTCTGTTTGGCATTTGAAGCAAAATTTCCCCGAAATAAGGAATTATGGAATCACTCAATGTAGCTATACCAACCGAACCTGCATAGCCGATAATAAGCAAAATCCAGATATTGCATTTAGTTTTATAACGCCCGCATTTATGAAGGCCATACATAGAAGCTGTAACAAACGCGCTTAAAAGGATATGAATTGGATGAAGTGTATAAAAAATATTATGTGAAATTTTTGGAGACAGCCCTTGAAATAATACCATAATAATTATTCCCGTAAACGCTCCAAAAGCTGTAAAAGGAATATGACTTTTTAATTCCTTCAATATTTTTTTAATCATTTTTCTCCTTTTTAATAAACGCCCTGGACTATTTTAGTGTACATACTATCATCTAAGCAGATAATCCGCAATAGCTCTATACAAAGTGGTTACAGCCAAAATGGAACAGTGAATATGTTCTTTTGGCAAACCGTCTAATTCATTCATAACTTGTCCGGAAGAAATACCTAAAGCCTCGTTAATTGATTTCCCTAAAACCAAGTGCGCTGTCATCGCGCCACAGGCAACTGTAAAAGTACAGCCATCTGTATTAAATTTAACATCCTTTATTATTCCATTATCAATAAGAAGGTAAAATTTCATATTATCGCCACAGGGGCCTTGAACATACGCCCAACTTGTAGGATTATCCATATTTCCAAAATATTTCATATTTTCCACTTTCATTTTAACTCCTTCTTATACCAACCAACCCTGATTTCTTGTTTCGGCTCAAAGTGCGGATTGTAAGATTTTATATCTAAAAGCGGCGTCCCATCTAACATATCTACGTGCTTTACGGTTAAAATGTTTTTATCCCTGCGCACTAATTTAACAATACTGATTCCAATCTGATTAGGCCTTCGGGGATAATGGCTGGAAAAAATTCCTCTTTCGCATTTATCAAGAAAAGGTCTTGTTTTCAGCTTATATCCCCTTGATTTATGGAATCGATACATCAGCAACACATGCGAAAAACCCTCTATATCGCTAAGCCCTTCTTCATATTTTTTAAACACTACAACCGTACCGATTGCCTTTGACTTAAACGGTTGTATTGGAGTATTCTGCTTACATGTAAACGGCGTGTGAATTACACCTATCGGAACAACTTTCATTTCATTATCTCCTCGTATAATATGTTTTAATTAAATCGAACTATTATATTATCTATAATCGTTTTAATAACTTCGGCGGTTTTTGTGTCTTTTCTGAAATAAATAAAAGGCCTGCCTGCATCTCCAAATTCCACTATTTCAGGCTCAATTGGAATCCTCCCGAGGAATGGAACATTTAAATCGGAGGCGGCCTTTTCACCTCCTCCTTTTTTAAACAGATTTGTTTCCTTTTTACAATGAGGGCATATAAGCCCGCTCATGTTTTCAATTATCCCTATCACGGGAACCTTTAACGCCTTGGCAAACATTACACTTTTTCTGGAATCTAAAACGGCAACATCCTGAGGAGTTGTAACAACTATTACTCCGTTTATATCCGGAATAAGCTGGCACACACTCAACGGTTCATCTCCTGTTCCGGGAGGAGAATCAATAATTAAATAATCAAGTTCTCCCCAATTAACATCAGATAAAAACTGTTTAATTATACCCATCTTGAGCGGCCCACGCCAAATAATGGGATCATCCTGATTCTCAACAGTCAGAGCAATACTTATTACTTTTAAATTCGACAAAACCTTTATCGGCTCTATTCCGGACTCCGAGGATATCAGTCTTTCCTTTTCAACACCCATCATTTTAGGCACATTCGGGCCATGTATATCTACATCTAAAACACCAACATTATGTCCCTCAATAGCCAGTCCATATGCCAGATTAACTGATACCGTGGTCTTGCCAACTCCGCCTTTCCCGCTTATAACAACCAGCTTATTTTTTATCTTTGATAGATTTGCTTTAAGCCGTTCTTCCTGTTGTATTTCTTGTTCTGTTTGTTCCTTCATAGTTTTATCCTCCATTCGCTAAAGCTCATTCAGAATAAGCCATCGGAAAGGAAAAGAGCCCCCTCAATGGTTCATTTAATTTAGTTAACATCTCTTTTTCCAATCTAGCCCAAATCTCAGTAATTTCTCTTCCTGCTTTTCCATCGGGAAATTCTAAAATTGTTCTGCCTTCAACAATTGATTTCACAACAGATTCATCAAATCCTACTTTACCCGCAACTTGAATATCATTTTTTTCGCAATATTCTTCTATCTTTTTCGTCATATCTATATTTAAATCATATTTATTAACAACCAGCTTAACAGGAACTCCAAAATACTTCGCCACACCTATTACCCTATCCGCATCATGCAAACCCGACAAGGTCGGTTCAGTCACAACCCGCGCGCAATCTATTCCGGAAAGAGAGGCAATTACGGGACACCCTATTCCCGGTGAACCATCTATAATAACCCAATCACTACCCTTGTTTTGCGCTATTTCTTTTGCCTTTTGTCTAATTAAGGATACGAGTTTGCCTGAATTGCCTTCGGCAACATCCAGTTTCGCGTGAACAAAAGGCCCGTATTTCGTGTCGGAAATAAACCATTCTCCGCTGATTTTTTCTTCCATACTAATAGCCTCTACAGGACAAACATTACTGCAAAAGGCACATCCCTCACAGGAAAGAGTATCTACCATAAAATCCTTACTTATGGCGGAGAAGCGGCATATATCTATACATTTATTGCATTGTTTACAAATCTCCTTGTTAATACCGGCAACTTTCCCACTTTTAAATTCATGCCTTTCCCGGACTCTCGGGTGCAGTAATAGATGTAAATCGGCCGCATCCACATCACAGTCCGCCATTACTTTATTTTTTGCCAAAGCAGCAAAACCCGCGGTAATAACAGTTTTCCCTGTACCGCCTTTTCCACTAATAATCACTATCTGTTTCATTTTTTTAACCTTACTTTTTTACCTAAAAATCCCGGTAACTTTCGGAATGACAACTGCGCCATTTTAATTGTATCGAAATCAACAGTTGTCTGAATTTATTTATGTATTCATCTTTTACTTTAATCATAGATATACCCTTCGAATAAGCCATTGCTATTTCTCTATCAAACGGAATTGACATCAAAACAGGAATATTATTTTTTTCACAGTATTTTTCTACCTTATCATCTCCCATATCAGAACGATTTATTACAACACCAAACAGAACACTTAGTTTTCTTAACATCTCAACCGCCAGAACTAAATCATTAAGTCCGAAAGGCGTAGGCTCTGTTACTAATACACAAAAATCGCTCTCCTTAACAGTTTCGATAACCGGACAGGATGTTCCCGGGGGAGCATCAATAATAACGGTCCTTGTAGGATTAATATATTTTTTAACTGCTTTTATAAGCGGAACCGATACTGCCTCGCCTATATTGAGTATCCCATGCGCAAATTGCAAATTCCCTTTAATCCCTGTTTCAACCGACCCTATTTCTTTATCTATTTCTTTTATCGCTTTTTGAGTACAGAAGTAACTACATGAACCGCAGCCATGACAAAGTTGTTGAAAAGACACAATATCTTTTTTAAACACTGCTATGGCATTGAAAGCACAAACCTGAGCGCATTTACCGCAGAAAACGCATTTTTTTTTATCAACTTCAGGAACGGGAATTGAAACAGCAATTTTATTTTTAATATCAGATTTGATAAAAATATTAGCGTTTGGCTCTTCAACATCGCAATCTAAAAATTGAACACCTGTATCCATTATAGAAAGCGCAAGGTTAACGGCCACTGTAGTCTTCCCTGTTCCGCCTTTACCACTGGCAACAGAAATTACCATTTATCTTCCTTTCCCCGGCATACCGAATTTCGAATCCACACTTGGTTCCCGCGTTGCGTTAAACTCACCCTTTTCGTATTTTTCTATTGCCTCTTTGACATTGCCGGTTACACCGGTAATTACTTCAATCTCCGCGGCTTTAAGAGTTTGAAACGCGTTCGGCCCGACATTGCCGGTTAAAACCGCTTTAACTTGTTTTTCCGACATTAGTTGTCCCGACTTAACACCAACACCACCCATACCATCTATATTGGGATTCTTAACCGCTTCGAATTCCAAATTTTCAGTATCCGCAAAAATAAAATATTGGCACCTGCCAAATCGCGGATCAATTACCGAATCTAAATTATCCCCTTGTGAAGTTATACATATTTTCATCTTTTATTCTCCTTTAATGGCAATCGCCATGCTCGCGGCAGGCATCCAAACCACCTAACATATTACTCATCAAATCATTTATAGCGTCTTTGACCTTACCGGAATATCCAAATATCTGGACACCGGCTTGCGCGAATTTTTGTTGAGCGCCCATACCCATTCCACCGGCAATAACATGTGTCACCTCATATTGTAGTATTTCATCAACCGCGACACACCCTCCGCCGCCATGCTGGGCAGTGTTGGGAACAACGCGTGTGTTTATTATTTCTTTCTTATCCTTGTCAATATACGCGAGAAAAAAATATTTACATTGCCCAAAATGCGCGCAGACATTACCATTTATACCATTTTCATCTTCTAATACGACTCCGATTTTCATTTTCATCTCTCCTTTCATTTTTTAATATTTGTTATTGATAACCATTTTCATTAAATGAGAAAAAAATATAAATGCTATTTCTTAGCACAACACTTCCCGCATAAACCGTAAAATTGGATAAGATGATTTGTAATCCTAAAATTATATTTTTTTGAAAGACCTTTTTCTGTTTGATTAAGAAGTTCTACCTCCTCATTAATAAAATCAGTATAATCAATCACCGTATTGCAATCTGTACAGACTAAATGATGATGATGGCCTGATCCCTTAGAGTCTTCCACTAACTCATAACGCGCCCTGCCGTCACCAAAATCGAACTTATAAACCAACGCCATTTGAACTAATAATTCCAAAGTACGGTAAACAGTCGTAAGCCCAATAATGGGATAAGTCTTATGCACTTTCATGTATATATCTTCCGCGCTAAGATGTTTTGTAGTATTACCTAACACATTTAAAATTACCTGTCTTGATATAGTAAGTCTATATCCACATCTTTTAAGTTTTACATACCACTCAGGAGGCCGCGACCCATAATTTACCGGCATATTTACAAATTCCTTATTGAAAATAATTACCATTTCCAATAATAAGATTACAACACATTCTCTTCCTTGTCAACTAATATTAAGCTAACAAATTTATCGCTTCGACTGACCATTTTGTCATTTCGACCGAAGGGAGAAATCTTTCTCCAATAAATCCCCCTATTTCCCCCTTTGCAAAAGGGGGATTAAGGGGGATTTGCCCCTACGCTCCCGCTCGGAATGACAGAACACTTCGTTCAGAATGACAAACAACACATGTAAACTACTCTTCAGGGTAACCCATTAGGTCATTGTCTAATATACATCGATAAGTAGTATCAAACGGACTGGCATTGCCGGATTTATCAATTATTTTAATCTTTACTCTGGGCAAATTAATATATGTGGAAGATGTACTTTCATATATCGTACTTGGTATTGGAGATATTCCCTTCTCGCTTAATATTGCCGTGTCGGTAATTGTATAATGGAAGCCATATAAACCATTGCCATAAAACTTATATCCACCAAAAGATTGGTTTGTATTCGGATACGCGTCCACTGACGAAAAATCCCCGTATATGCCGTTCCTGTTCAATAAGAGATTATTTTCAGGTTTCGCAAAAGTACTATCCCTTACTACTCTGAAGTAAAAAGTCAGACGATCGCCCAGTCTAAAAATGTTGTCATTATTATGCAGGTTCAGAGGCTCATATCTGGGATCTACTCCGGTTACAAACTTAATTGATTCACTTGTTCCGGTTCTAATGCCATCTAAATTATGCTCCGGATGATTATCCGCGGGATTAGGGTCTATGGCGTCAGCCCAATCAGAATCTTTTTCCCACCAAGCCGTATCAAACATTGGCGCTGTTGAATCGTTGCCGATTAAATTTCTCCAGCCGTAAAATGTTGAGCATGCCCAAACAGCATCAGCCGCATTATGGTTTACATTCCAATTAGGGCTACTATTATTATCGTAAGGATGGCAATAAACTGAGGGGCGACCGCTATGCTTTACGCGGGCAAAAAAAACCTGCGGCGGTTTTTCTTTATTATAGGCAAAACATTTATTTGTAATTAGTTTCTCATTCGTAGCGGCATGAGGGCCGTGACACATCGAGCAGGTAAAATTATGAAAATCATTAGGAACATCCCAATACCGCTTATTAAGTCCGCGCCATCCGGCTATAGTATCAAACTCAGTCTTTCCTATCTGAGCGCCGCCTATCACCGCCTCATGGCCAATAAACCTTGTGGCATTGATATCAATCCCGGAACCACTAGTTCCAATAATATCATCCTTTTCGTGGCACTTAGACATAAAACAGAGGTCATTACCCGCGGAAGGAATAGTACTGTCCATTGTCTTCTCATTGTATAGCAAAGGATTTCCACCCAAAGAATTCACGATTAAACTTCCCGGTGGCCTGTGTAATTGAGAAAAAGGTGAAAAATAAGCATTCTTCTGCCAATTACCTGCAACATCGTCCCGACAGTTGAGCCATTGGCCTTCACCAAAAGGATCTCCATGATAACCAATAGGCTTGCTTGCACGGGCTATATCAAACGGGTAGCCTCGCTTCCAAAAGGTTACAGGCCACCAATAGATTCTCCTGTAATATGCCCTGCGCAATGCCGCATTATCTTGAGGGAACGTGGCAGGATACGCGGTTTCGTAACTCTCCCCGCCATAGCTTTTAGCTAACTCCGTATTTCCCGGTGACCCATGCGGCATATGGCAGGACGAACAAGTCAATGTATTCTCATAACTTCTAAATTCATTAGAAGAAACAATCGGATGTTTTGACGCCCGAGCGGTAGTATATTCAACCCCGACCGTGATAAAACTTTCCGGTCTTATCCCAGAAAACTCTAACGCGCCCGGACTGCCGTAATCTAATAAATTAAACTGGTCATAAGGTTTATACGCCCATGACGTGTTGCCGCCCGGCTGATAATAAATATCCCTGGGCCCTAATTTGGCAAAACGGTTAGTAACATGGCATCCCCTGCTAAGACAGAAATCCACCCCCGCGGCGGGAAAACCCTGAAACCAATCCTCCTCGTCAATCCTATTGCCATAGTTGAGAGAATTCCTGTCCAAATCCTGAGGGACATTGTCTCTAACCATGTGTGCCCGAATGGAATCCGGCCCATGCGGGTTATGACAATAATCACAGTCTTTATCTTTACCATAAATATCCGGAGCCATAAACGAATATCCCGCCCACGATATCGAATCATATTTTGTCAGATTATTATATTGGGCAGAACTATCAACAATTCCAAAATCCCACAGAATATAAGCAATCTCCCCGGGATAAACCCCGGATGAATCTTTATGACATCCGAAACAGAATTTATTAAGACCATAACCTGTTCCAGTTACAGTACTATATAACTCATAACGCGTCCTGCCGTCAGGTTTAGGCCGCGTCATTAATTTTAAGCCATAAACATCCGTAGACTCAATCAATCCCCTATAATTACTGCTTCCATGCGAATCATGACAGGCAGTGCACGCGAGTGTATCATAGTGTTTATTCCCTGACGTCATTGGCTGTTTATTAAATTCATTCCACAAATTGCCTGACCATTCCGGATCAGGTTTATTTACTAACGCCCCCGGGAATTGAACACCATCACTCCATGCAGTTAAAATAGCGGGGCTGATTGCGCTGTCGCCGTGACAACTTACACAAAATGAATTCATTTGGGCAACAGTAGTCACATATGCCCTTTTTCCGGTCTGCTGGTTAAGAACTACCTCATCTCTTTTTGCTATATGAGGATTATGACAATTTGTACATTCAATTCGCGCGTCCTTATCAGCCTGTTCTTTATCATCAACCATATGATGAGCGCCGCTATGAGCGAATTTACCTTCAATATCCTTCATTTCCGAGTATTTCTCATCACCTGGTTCTGAACCGGGCGGGTTTACTCCTGTCGTGTTAAATTTTCCATTATGACAGAAATAGCAAAATTTTTCTTCGTTTAATTGAGACAATTTGACATTTTCCAAATCACTGTGGTTAACCTCCCTCTTAACCCCGTCGCGATTATAATCTCTATCATCCTTTTTCTCTTCAAAATCCTGCAATAATGATTTATTAATTGAACCATGTGGGTCATGGCAGTCTGTGCAGGATAAACCGCCGACCGCACTGGGGCCAAAACTGCTGTCAAAATGGGCCGACGCGGTATCTATTGGATAATAATAGCCGCCCTCCGGTTTCGGCGTCGGCGTGCCCTCAGCAGTCAAAGGCCTTAACTGAACCGGATCACCGCCGTGAACAAGGCCGGAGCCGGTAAACCTATAAGGAGAATCGGTAGTGCCAAAATAATTTTCTGTATCAAACGGGTCCGCCTTTGGATTCATATGACAACTCAAACAAAATAACGTTACACCGCTCTTTGTACTATTGTTATAACCTTTGACTCTTTCATCCCAAACGTCCACATTCACAAATTCGACAACACCGCTTCCATGAACGCTATCCGACTGCAAATGGCACTTTAAACATTCCGCCTTATCAGGATTAATTGGGTGGCAGCTCCCACCCTCATAAGGGTTAAAAACATCAACATAATATCCCCTATAATCATTTAACCCGCCCGCGTCTTCAAAAATTTGTTTAGCGTTCCTAACTGTATCAAAAATCCGAACCTCATCAATAACAGAAGACGCGTCGTTAGCCATATTTGCATCACTGCCGATAAACAGTTGGTGCGCCCTCTTATCAGGTATAACTACCAATGTGGTATTACATACTAACGAACCGTCAACATACAAATTAACACCGTTCTTACCCCATGTCCCGGCATAATGATGGAATGTTAACGAATCAAAATTGAGTATCTCTTCAACACCATAACCAGCGCCCCCCAAAACACCGGCAGAAGAATAAACATCAAATTTAATCTCTTTAGTCGTATCGTAATATAAAGAGATGCGGCTGGTATCCGAGCCCGGATATGGCCTGGCATCAAAGAAATAATGCCGCTTTGCCGTTTCAGTGCTATCCCATCCTACAGGTTTCATCCACATCTCTATTGTTCCCGAAAATGCGTTATAATTATAATTGGCAGGCCTCATATTTGCTAAAATCCGGTCAGCAGTTTTTGCGGTCGGATCAAGTAAAAATTCATCCAAAGAAGTATTAATCTGGCCACCTGTGCCGCCGCTGCCCAAATAATATTTGCCAGCAACCGCATCGGGCAATTTTGGACCGTGCGTATTTGCCTTCAACTCACCATCAACATATAAATTAATAGAATCTGAATTCCAAGTCCCCGCGAAATTGTGCCAGCCATAAGGGAGATTGTCAGGAATCATTGCCTTAGTATAATTTGTCCCTGTAGAATCACTTGTATGAAATATCCAATTATCGGTTGTATCACGGTATAAGGCAATTTGGTTCGCGTTTGTCGTGGTATCTGTTGTTGTGCGGAAAATATATCTATTCACGCCCGAATCCTTAATTCCTGAATTAACATTCACCCATGCATGGATGGTGCCGGCAGTTTTGGAAACAGAATCGCCGCTAACGAAATGATTATTTATCTCACTGGAATCCAGCGCCCGATTGAAAATGGCGACTTCGTCTATATAACCAAGCATTCCTTCATTTGCCCCCCCTCCTCCTATCCTCAAATTCGTGTCACAGTCTGCAATCGTTACAGGCAAATATATTGCACTTGAACCATTAACTTTTCCATTAAGATAGTGAACAACTAAAGTCCCGCTCATAGTAACGGCAATATGTTGCCACAC
The DNA here is from genome assembly GCA_043809805.1 of bacterium. GTDB lineage: Bacteria > JACRDZ01 > JAQUKH01 > JAQUKH01 > JAQUKH01 > JAQUKH01. The sequence continues at coordinate 4,141 of JBDROR010000044.1, read as the reverse complement.
ACCTGTGGCAGGAACAATTATTCCTGCCGTATAACCAGATTTTACACCATTCCCTCTCCTAAGAATAGGGACGCCGCCCTTGTTATAACCCTGTTCAGTATTTAAATAAAAAGCATAAGGCGCGGCCACACTGTATGTCCCAAATTTTTGTTTACTGACTATTTGTCTCCAAGTTAAAAAATTTGTTACGTTTACCCAAGCTAGTATTGTCATATCACCTGTAATAGATAAAGTGGGAGAATCTATTACCTCCACATAACAACTATCTGTTCCATCAAAATACCTGGTATTCCCTATTTTCCCATCAACAATAGACATATCCATCATCGTCGTTCCGTGATTATCATAACCGCTTGAATCGGACACAGTCGCACCTGATGTTTCATTCATATGCCACAAACCCACAAGACCTGGTTCAAGTGAACTTATTTCTCCACTACTAATAAAACTCAATACATCCTTCCCATCAACCAACACTGCACCGTTGGCCCCTCCTAAAAATCCAGTGTCAAACGTCACACTTTTTGAACTCAAAACACCACACCCCAAATTATTATTAAAGTGTTTAACTATCATACCCGCATCGCTGGAAAGTTCATGATAACCATCCCCTGAAAAATAACTTAGATAACCATTTTCCGCAATCAATACCCCACTGTCAAATTTAGCACCAACTAAAAAAACACTTTGATACAGACCTATTTCCCCATCCGCACCATTAAATGTAGTGTCATAATGCAGTAACAATCCTAAACTTCCGGGATTTGGTAAATAACTTTTTGTTGGAATTGGAGTCAAACTGGGTGAGCTGGGGTTTGTATTAACATAACCGGAATCTATATTTTCAATGACAGAAGATTCCTGCGCAACATTCGTAATCCAGATTTCATCCATAATCGCCTCTAGTTTGGGGCCAAAATATATAGCTGTATCAGTATGTCCCAACATTGTTGCAGTATCGCTGCTGCCAACCTCTTTACCTCCCAGATATAATTTCATTTTCGAACGGCTTGGGCCAAAATCTTCCCAGCTCGCGGCAATATGCAACCATTCATCTTTTGACAAACCATCAGAATCTACCGAACACGAGATAACACTGTTTCCTACAGCAAATTCCAATAAATTAGTATTGGTTTTCCACAGCCTGAAATAATTATTCTTATCATAATAATTTTCAAAAAAATAATGGCCGGCGCCGTCGTTTCCATCCCAGTAAGGCTTAACCCAAAACGCCAATGTCCCTCTTCTTGGATCAAAATTCATCTCGTTTTGGCAATTGTAGTCTTCCAGAATCTCCGCGTCGGGCTTTGTATAATTAGAGATTTGAACTTCATCAATAGAGGTATTAATTGACCCTCCGGCCGCGCCGGAAGAACCTATACGAAATGTTGAATTAATGGCTGTAGGAAAAAATTGCGCTCTCTCTGACGCGGCCAGCGCCCCATCAATATATATTTTTAGTTGTTTGGCAGGTTTCGACCATGCCCCGGCAATATGGTGCCAGCCGGATGTTAATCCATCTCTGACAGACACCACACTGCATTGAAAGCCTGTCTCATCACTTACACCTATCTCCCACATATTAGAACAGGAATGACGCATGAATATAGCGTCTTTGTAAATCTCTCCACCGGTAATGGCAACACCAGTCGCATGCAAAAATATGTACCTATTTTCTGTTATATCCCGAATCCCTGTACCAGAGCTGCCAACTTTTATCCACGCCTCAAACGACCCATTTGAGATATTAATATTTGATGAATCATACGTCAATGTATTACCTACTCCTAAATACATAGCCTTGTCAATATAACCCTCCTCATAAGTAACCCCTGCTGCAGTGACAGGCGCGTCTCCATCCTCACCAAACCATCCCGTATCAAACCGGATGGTTAAATCCTTAGCCGAATCATGTTGAACTCCATGCTGACCGGGCGCGCCTGTGAGTTTATTTGTCCACAGCGGATAAACCAATTTTGAAGTAACACCATCAAAAGAAACTCCTGAGCCATATTTCCCCTCGGTATAACTCAACCCTGTAGTTTCAGTAGGTTGTTCCTTGCTCGTTCCTTCATAATCACCATCCAAATGAAGCAATAAAAGCGTATTGTCATCTTGAACTAACGCCCCGGTGTCAAATTCATCCGGATCAACCAGAACTTTACCATGACAGAAACAGCCGCCGGAACCGGAATGGCATTTCCCGCATATTTTAGTCCTTCCTCCACCTCTTATCATCGCCTTGCTCGATGTCCCGTGCGGGTCGTGGCATGAAAAACATACGAACCTGTTCCCGCCGCTGTCTGTTTTCGCGGGAAGATATGTTGCCCATGTCGTAAAGTAACTCATCTCATTCTCCGGCCAATTGTTACCATCTCCGGGCACACGGCTATAAGATACCGGATGGGTTATCATAGAAACAGCGCCTTTATCCCTGTCAGGCGCATTGTCTAAAATCGGTTCACCAGTCCCTGTAGTATCATATATATCAATATCTTTTTAGATTTATATCAAAAGAGTCATACACATATCCACCTGCGGCATCCCTTACATAAGTAAACGCGTGTGACAAATTTTCTTCGCCCTGTCTTTTACCTATTTGATGACACGCCGCCGCGCACCATCTGTCTGTATTTTTTGCCTCATCCGCTGAAGAATCAGTGGAATCATAAATATGAGTGGTGTAATTATATCCGTTTGAAACTACAAAATTTGTATCATGAGGATGTTTTACATTATCCTTTAAAAGCGAGATATTGGTCGTGTTCCCATGAGGATCGTGACAGGCAAATTCATCTATCCTTGCGCAAGCCATACCATACGATCCCAGTCTTGCCAACGGCAGTCCGTCAATACTCAAAGTAGAATCTCTGCCATGTCCTGTGAAATTATAGTAAGTCTCTTTGTTCCAGCTATGGAAATGGGTAGTATCATCAGGAGATGTAGTGTCTCCTTCGCCCTATTTGGTCTTATTGGAAAATTTAATCCCCCTTGGAAGTTTTCCCCATAGTGAGTTACTCGTATCTAAATACACCATTCCGCTGTCTGCATTAGTTTCACTTCCTTCATCATGACATTCAAGACAGAATTTATTGTAAACCTTATATTCCAGTGTGCTGTCTGTTACTGCGGTATCAAACATAAATTCCGCAGGACTAAAAGGATACATCAGATTTTCTACTGTGCTGTAATAAACATCCGTCGTATCCTTTTTCCTCACCGTATGCGGATTATGGCAGTTTATACATTCAATTATCAGATGACCATTAACCACATCATCATTCAACACACCCGGTTTCTGTTCATCCTTATGGACACGGTGACGACTGCCTCTTGTAGTATTAAAATAACTGCTGATATCAAGTCCCTTAGGGTCCCAATCATCCGCGTTATAAACTTCATCCTCATACGAGTTGTCTGACCATTCGGTTTCTGAATATACATTGCAACTTGAAGTGAAACTATGACATTTAAAACAAAGATTCTCATCGCCGAGATTTACCGCGGTTCCATATTTGTTATCGTCAACATATACTCCTCTGGTCCCCGCACGCGTAAAACTGGAAAAGCCCGGCGTTTCAAATACAGTTGTATCCCAACCGTAACCGCCATGCGGCTCGTGACAATAAATACAAAGGCCTGTTTTATCATCATCATCCCATATCTTAAAGTTTGAGTCGCTTGAGGTATCACCATGAATAGATGATTCATACGCCGTCCGGGAATAAAAACCATTCTCATCTTTAAAAAAGTGACAGCGATAACAAAAGGGATTGTCGTTACCGGCCGCTGCTGTCTCAGAACTTTGGCCTCCACAAGTATCTAAATCAAGAGGCCGAACTGCAACCGAATCAAGTATTTTGTCTATTGTAGAACCATGATAAAGATGACAACTGCGGCATTTGACACCCATCTTATGATCACTTACCTGAGTACTGCTCTGTCCATGCCCGCCAACTCCGGTAAGCCCGCCTATCACGCTCTCATAGAAAAATGCGGATGTTTTAGTCGCGCTAAAATTAGAACTGCCTAATTGTATTTGAAACACAGTCGTATCATGGCATGGGTTGCAAAATCCCACTTTATTTAACCCCTCGTTATACATATTGTTTGCTGTCCCAAACCGGCTGGGGAAACCAAA
>JBDROR010000043.1:0-3752 GCA_043809805.1 bacterium | reverse complement strand
AAGTAAGCTAAGATTGAAAAAGTATTATGGAGCACATTATGTTATTATTGCTTATTTATTCTATTTGGTAATGGGTATTTCCAACCCATTCATCATGTCTTCAAGTGGTATGTTGCTATTGTCAATTGTATTATATAAAATATTTTCACCCATATCTCTTCCATACATAGGCAGTCAAGCAGAAGAGATTATTGATTAATTATGGAGTATCGATGAAAAAAAAAGTTCTAATTTTTGGCGGTACGGGCATGTTGGGGCATAGTTTGTTCAACCAATATGCTGCGCGCAATGATTTGGATATCTATGCGACAGTAATGGAAACAAGTGGGCTCGAAAAGTGGTTTGCGCCAGAAAGCATACAAAAATTGTTAATGGGAGTTAATGTTGATAATTTTGATGCGGTTGTTAATGCTTTTGAAACAATAAAGCCTGATGTCGTAATTAATTGCATCGCGCTGGTAAGGCAGTCTCAAATAATAAATAATGTTTTGTCCGCAATAAAAATAAATGCGGAGTTACCGCACAAGCTCGCGTTGATTTGTCAAGATATAGGTGCGAGGTTTATACACATCAGTTCCGATATTGTGTTTGACGGTAAAAAAGGTATGTATGCTGAACATGATAATGTCAATATTTCGGATTTATACGGTATGACCAAATTCCTTGGGGAAGTCGGCTATTCTAACTGTGTAACCATACGGACGTCTATTATCGGTCATGAATTGATCGGGAAATCCGGACTGGTTGAATGGTTTCTTTCCCAGAACGTAAAAATGCGCGGCTATACAAAAGCGATATATTCCGGTTTCCCGACAATAGAGCTGGCAAGAATTATAAGCGACTATATTTTGCCAAACGATAACCTTTCCGGGCTTTACCATATTTCGTCCGATCCTATATCAAAATATGATTTATTAAAGTTGATTGCTGATAGATACGGCAAACAGATAGAGATTGAGCCTTATGATGAATTTGCTTTAGATCGTTCATTGGACTCTTCGCTCTTTCGTTCTTTAACAGGCTATAATCCGCCGTCTTGGACGGAGTTAATAAATAAAATGTATATCGATCATAATAAATATAAAACATAGGAGGTCATTTTGCTTACAGAAGATAAACCAATAGGGAAGTTTATCAGGCGTGATACCTGCAGATTTTGTCAAGGGAAAAATTTGAAAAGAGTGCTCGATTTAGGGAATGTTCCTTTAGCCGGAGGGTTTCTTAAGGAAAAGGATTTTTCCCAGGAAAAATATTATCCGTTGACTCTTAATTTTTGTGAGGATTGTTGCCTGGTGCAGGTGAGCGATGTGGTTTCCGCGGATCTTTTGTTTAAAAATGATTATTTCTTTTTTTCTTCCGCGATAGGGACGTTAGTTGAACATTTTAAGGAATACGCGAAAGAAATTTACGAACGTTTTCTGAAAAAAATATCACAGCCTTTGATATTAGAGATTGGATGCAATGACGGTGTTTTACTCAGACCATTTTCCGCTCTGGGCGTTCGCACTATCGGGGTAGATCCGGCGACAAATGTGGTAAAATTAATTGATTCAAAAAACTGTACTGTTGTCAATGATTTTTTCACTGAAAAAACCGCTCTTGAAATAAGGAAAAAACACGGGTTAGTTGACACTATTGTGTCAAGTTTTTCTTTTGCCCACATTGATGATATGGTTGATGTAATAAAGGGAATAAAGCATTTGCTTAAAAAAGAAGGTGTATTTGTATTTGAGATTTATTATTTGGGGACCCTTATAGATGAGATGAATTACGACATGATTTATCACGAACATATGAGTTATTATTCTCTTGTTGCCTTAGCGCATTTTTTAAAACAGTTTGATATGGAGGTTTTCGATGTTAAATATATCCCGGGAGTCAGATCCGGGTCAGTAAGGTTTTACTCTGGAAATATTGGACAAAGGACGGAAAGCGTTTCACCCGCAGTTACAGATATGATGCAAAATGAACGAAATAAGGGATTTGACAGGATTGAGATTTACGCGGAATATGCTAAAAAGGTTAATGATACAAAAGAACAGCTTATAAGCCTGCTTGAACGTTTAAAAAAAGAAGGCAAAACAATCATTGGTTATGGTGCGTCCGGGAGGGGAACGATTATTATGAATTATTGCGGTATAGACGGCCGTTATTTAGATTATGTTGTTGATGACGCTCCAGCCAAGCAGGGATTTTTTACTCCGGGAACTCATGTGCCGATTAAATCGTGGGATTTTGTTAAAGAATCAAAGTCCCCCGATTATGCTGTCTTGTTTGCCTGGTCATTTACGGATGAGGTAATAAAGAAAAGGCAGGATTATATTAAAAATGGGGGTAAATTTATTATTCCGCTTCCACAGGTAAGAATATTTCCTGAATAGATTTTTTGTTAATTTAGCACAATAATTGGAGGAACAAAATGAAAGTTATGACAATAATGGGGACTCGCCCCGAGATGATTAAAATGTGGTCGGTCCTGAAAAAATTAGACTCTCTTAATTTTGAACATATAATGGTTCATACAAGCCAAAACCACACAAAGGAGCTAAAGGATTTTTTCTTCAGAGACTTAGAATTAAGAAAACCTGATTATGATCTTCAGATTGATACAACATCGTACGGTGTGGAGGTGTCTGATGTAATAAAAAAAAGCGACGAACTTTTTGAAAAAGTAAAACCTGACGCGCTGATCGTTTTGGGTGATACATATAGCGGTTTATCTGTGATGCCTGCGTCTAACCGGAATATTAAAATATTTCACATGGAAGCCGGATTGAGGGCATGGGATAAGCGGATGCCCGAACAGAGAAACCGTATTTTGATCGATCACATTTCCGATATAGTACTTCCTTTTAATCAGTATCATAGAGAAAATTTAATAAGGGAAAATATCCATCCGTCAAAAATTTTTGTTACCGGTAATCCGACTTTTGAAGTGATGCGCGCTTTTCAGGATAAAATAAAAAATAGCCGTATATTAGAAACTTTAAAACTTGCGCCAAAACAGTATATAGCGGTTACAGCTCACAGGAAGGAAAATGTTGATGACCCTGTGTCTTTTCAATCAATACTGAATGGGCTCGGATTAATTCATGATAGGTTTAAGAAGGAAGTTATTTATCCTATGCATCCGCGGACTAAAAGCAAATTAAAAGATATGACAATTCCAAAAGGCATACGGATTATGGATCCATTAGGTTTTTATGATTTTAGTTTTCTTAATATGAACGCGTTTTGTCTTGTTGCTGATTCAGGGACAACTCCTGAGGAAGGGTTGTTTTATAAGGTTCCGTGCGTGAGCCTAAGGCAAAGTACTGAAAGGCCTGAAACAGTCGAGGCTGGTGCTCATGTTGTGGCGGGAATAAATCCTAATAATATTGTTGATTCAGTTGAGACGGTTGTAAATATGAAGTGGGACGCGAGATACGACCTTTGTGAAGATTTCAGCCCTTCATCGGTTGTCATTAATGTATTGAGAAGCCATATAACGAACTACTTTTAAAATGCATATATTAATAATTGTTGATTGTTATATCCCGAGTACCAAGTCTTCCGCGAAATTGGTAAATGATCTTGCCGGTGAATTTTGTTGTTTAGGGCATGAAGTTACTGTGCTCGCTGCTGATAACGAACTTGTATCAGACTCCAAAATTTCTTATGAAAACGGCGTAAAAATTTTACGTATAAAGACCGGTAAGAGAGATGGGGTGTCTAAAGTGGTCAGGGGTTTTAATGAAATGATGTTCTCGCCA
>JBDROR010000042.1:0-30216 GCA_043809805.1 bacterium | reverse complement strand
CCCTTTTTCAAAGGGGGAAATAGGGGGATTTTTATTATTTCTTTTTGTTTTTTTCATCTACATAGACGGTAACAGGCTTAAAGTTCTTAAGCTCTTCTTGATTAAAATAAGCGTAGGACATAATAATTACGGTATCTTGCGGCAGAACTAATCTGGCCGCAGCGCCATTAATACATATTGTGCCGCTGCCTTTTTCCCCAGGCACAACATAAGTTTCTAAACGGTTACCGTTGTTGAGATCAACAATCTGGACAATTTCGTAAGGAAGAATCTGCGCTTCTTCCAAAAGCGCGGTGTCAATAGTGACACTTCCCTCGTAGTGCAAATTGGCATCCGTGACGGTTGCTCTGTGTATTTTCGATTTACAGACTTTATATAACATAATAAATTTACTTTTTTAGAATTTGGAGATAGAGTGTAACTAGTTTTTTTTACTATGTCAAGAAAAAAATCAGAAGCTTAGGAAGCTTCTGATTACACTGATTAAAAACAGATTACACAGATTAAATCCTCGTCGGCAAATCTGTGTAATCTTTCCAAAATCTGTGTAATCAAGCACAGGTTTAAAATTCTTGACAGAATAAGACTAATACTGTATATTTTTCTACAAAATCCCATCTTTATTCCCCCTTTGAAAAAGGGGGATTCAGGGGGATTAAAAGGAGAACCAGTGAAATTAGGAATTATAGGCCTTCCGCAAGTAGGAAAACAGACATTATTTAATTTGCTTACACAGGGAAAAACAGAGAAAACCAAGGGACGTAATGTAGGGGCAATTCATGAATTGCCCCTACTAGGCATCGCGGAGGTTAGAGAGGAGAGACTGGCTAAATTGGCGCAAATCTATCAAAGCAGAAAGATTACGCCTGTGACGGTTGAATATTTTCTCTTCCCGAATATTCAGAATGACGCTGAAAAGACGCGCCAGCTTCTATCCGGTTTAAGCGATACAAATGCGGTCGTTCATTTAGTGCGGGCGTTTACAGATGAATCGATTTTCCACGCGTCCGGTTCGGTTGACGTGTTTCGGGATATCGAAAGGATTAACGATGAATTGATTTTTTCGGATTTGTTCAAAATCGAAAGACGGTTTGAGAGATTGGAAAAGGAGCTGAAAAAATTAAAGGATACATTAAAAGAGAAAGAGTTCGAAGCGCTAAAAAAATGCAAAGCGCTTCTTGAAGACGGCACTTTTTTGCGAGAAGCGGAATTTAGCGCGGAGGAAGAAAAATTAATCCGCGGGTTTCAATTTTTAACTCAAAAGGGTTTATTAATTATTATTAACGTTGACGAGAATAAGCTTAATGATTTTGAATTACTTAATAAAATCAGAGAGAAGTATCAACGGAGAAATACAACTTGTATTCAGGTTAGCGTTAAAGTGGAACAAGAAATTAACCAGCTGCCGGAGAGTGAACGGGCGGAATATATGGATGCGCTTGGGATTAAAAAATCAGCAATGGAGGAAATCACTCAATCTTCATTTCGGTTACTGGATTTAGTTGAATTTTTCACGGCGGGAGAACAAGAATCGCGGGCATGGTCAATCCGCCGCGGCAAAAACGCGCAGCAGGCGGGAGGGGAAATTCATTCGGATATCGAAAGAGGTTTTATCCGCGCGGAGCTGATTAAATATAATGATTTAATGTCCTCCGACGGCAATCCGGCAAAGGCAAAAGAAAAAGGAATTTTTTATCTTAAAGGCAAAGATTATATTGTTGAAGACGGCGATATACTTTTGTTTAGGTTTAATGTGTGAACCCCGCCCCACTGTTTTACAGCTCCATATTCCTCTACAGGTTTACACCCGTGGACTTCTGTGGAGCGGGGTGAAAGGAGGTAGGTCGTGAATATTGTTGAAATTAAAGGATTAAAAAAGAACTACGCGCTTGGAGATACCACTGTTTTTGCTTTGCGGGGAATAGATTTTACGGTATCTGAAGGCGAATTATTGAGTATTGTAGGTCCGTCCGGAAGCGGAAAAACAACGCTTTTAAATGTAATTGGGTGTGTTGATTTTGCCACGGAGGGAAGCGTAAAAGTAAGCGGGAAAGAAATTTCCGTAATGAATGACCGCGATATTACGGATATTCGTCTGCATAAGATTGGCTTTATTTTCCAAACGTTCAATCTTATTCCAGTATTGGATGTTTTGGAAAATGTGGAATTCCCTCTGCTTTTGATGAAAAAACATTCGAAAGAGGAAGTAAAAAAAAGAGCTGAGAAATTAATCGAAGGAGTTGGTTTAAAGGAATATATCAGACACCGTCCATCTGAATTGTCCGGCGGCCAGCGGCAGAGGGTGGCAATTGCCCGGGCGCTTGTGACAAATCCGGATATTGTCCTTGCGGATGAACCCACCGCAAACCTCGATTCTGTAACAGGCGCGTCGATTCTTGAATTGATGCGCGAGATGAACCAAATTGAGAAAACAACATTTATTTTCTCAACGCATGATGCCAATGTTCTGAAATATGCGCAAAGGGTAGTGAAGATAAAGGATGGATTGATTGTAAATTAATCGACAAAGTTATGTCATTCCCGCGAAGGCGGGAATCCAGATGTCGTCACCGTCCCCGATTTCTCGAGGGTAAACTCCAGCGGGGAACTAGAAAAATAATTTAAGAAGACTAGATTCCCGCCTTCGCGGGAATGACACAGTAGAACGGAAGGGTATTTTCAGGTGAACCTTATATTTAAAATCGCGTGGCGGAACATATTCCGACATAAAGGTAAAAGCGTTGTTATCGGAATGATTCTTTTCCTGGGGGCACTGCTTATGACCATTGGCAATGGCGTCATTTCCGGTATGGAAAAAGGATTAACCAAAAATATTATTGAAGGTTTTACCGGGCATATTGTCATTATTTCCGACAAACAAGAAACGGATAATGTGCTTTTTACATTGATGGGGAAACCGATTGAGGCAATAAGTAATTTTGCTGAGATAAAAAAAGTTTTAAACACACAAGAGTATATCGATAAATATCTGCCTGTGGGAAGAAACATGGCAATGCTTTTAAATGAAGAGGGCGGCGCGCCGGGGTATGGATTTCTTTTGGGAGTAGATTTTGAGAAATACAAAGAGATGTTTCCGGACAATATGAAATCTGTTGAAGGCGAGGTCCCCGAGAAAAGTGAAAAAGGGGTAGTTCTCCCCACATTCGCGAGAAAAGAATTTTTTGATTATACAAATATCTGGTTCGTACCCACAGGAGGTAAACTGATTGAAGAAAATTTCAGAAAAGAAACAAAAGAGAAAGAAGAAATTAACGGCATTAACGTTAAGGACAGCATAGTCTTTTTAGGCTGTAACGAAAAAAATACCACGATGGATGTCAGGGTAGATGTTAAGGGAATTGTAAGGTTTAATTCCCTCAATACAATCTTTGGACATTTTTCGCTTATTGATATTGAATCTTATCGGGAATCACTTGGTTATTTTTCCGCAGGCGCAAAGGCAATTGAAATCTCCGCGGACAAAAAGAAACTGCTTGATATGGGCAATGAAAATCTGGATATGTTGTTTTCGGAAAATACATTAATGACGGATAATAAAAATCCCCCTATTTCCCCCTTTGAAAAAGGGGGATTAAAGGGGGATTTACAAGAGAGCAACGAAGTTGTCAGAGAAGCTATTGATATTGATTCAGGCGCTTATAACCTTGTGTTTGTAAAACTTAAAAAAGCTGTTTCGATAAATAAAGCATTAGTGCAAATGAATAGAGCGTTAAAGGACGCAAATCTTGGGGTCAGGGCAGTATCATGGAAAAAGGCATTTGGATTAATAGGCAGTATGGCAACGGTTATCAAAGGCGCTTTATTCCTTTTTGTAATGCTGCTTTTTGTTGTGGCGGTTATCATAATTGTGAATACATTAAGTATGGCGGCAATTGAGCGAACATCTGAAATCGGCATGATGCGGGCCGTCGGCGCGAGAAAAAGTTTTATAAGCAATATGTTTCTCGCGGAAACCGGCATGCTTTCATTTGTCTTTGGCGGGTTCGGTGTTATCGTTGGGATTATAATTGTAAATGTCCTGCCTCTGTTTAAAATAACTTCAGAGAATGATATGATTCAGCTTTTATTCGGCGGAGACATATTTAACCCGGTTTTGTCTATGCCGGATATTATGCTTTCTTTTGTACAGCTTGCGGTTGTTACATGCGTCGCGGTTTTGTATCCTATAAAAGTGGCGAAAAGTATTACGCCGCTGGACGCGATTGTGAGGGATTAATATGTTAGCCGGTTGCCGGTTAGCCAGTTGCCTGTTTCCCATTCTCTAACCGGCTAACCGGTTAACTGGCAACCGGTAAACTTTAGTACAGGAGTTCAACTTGAACCTAATAGTAATGATTAGTTTACGAAATCTATTTCGCCAAAAAAGGCGCAATATTCTGCTCGGGACAGCAATTGCCTTTGGCGTGATGATTCTTGTCATTGCCAATTCTTTCGCGAACGGGATTACAGATGTCCTGCTTAATAAAATAGTAGCTCGTGTTGCCGGGCATATTTGTATAGCGTTTAGCGAAAAGAGCAATATTAACAGCCCTATTTTCCGCGATAAAGAACGAATATTGTCAGTTATAAAAAACAACAGTGAAGGCGGCATACGCGAGGTTGAAGAAAATGTCGGTGTGTTTTGCAGAGCTATAGGTAACGGTAAAGCGGACAATGTTGTTATTGTTGGAATTGATTTGAGCAACGAGTTAAGCGAAGCGACAAGAAAAGAAGTCGAAGAATCATTTAGAATGATTCAAGGCACATTTCAGGATCTCTCAAGAAAAGATGTTGAAAATCCAACAATTGTTTCAGAAGAAAAGGCAAAATACCTTAAAGTCCAAAAAGGCGATATCATAAGGGTTCGTTATACAAATTTATTTGGGAATGATCAGGCCGCAAGGCTTACTATTGTCGGAATAGTGAGAAATGACAATGTGTTTATGCAGGGTGTAATTTTTTCAGAATTGGGCAATTTAAAAAAATTAATGGGTTTTAGTACTTATGAGATTGGGAATATAAGCATTACTTTGGACAATGCCTCCAAAAATGCCGTGAAACTTGCCAATAAAATACATTCACAATTAAATCCTGATCTTGCGGTAATCTATGGACCGTTGAAATATAAGGGAAAAACAATTAACGCGACAACGCTCGGTTTTAAGACGGATGATGCCTCTAAAAAAATATTAGAAAAAAATATAAAAATTTTAAGCGGTGAAATAGATAAGGTATCCTCCAAAAAAAATGTTTTAATTAGTAAAAATCTTTCGGATAATCTCGGGATTAAACAGGGGGATTTATTTGAATTAGTTTACAAAAATAAATTCGAAGATAAGGAAACAACAGTTAAATATAATGTTAGTGCTGTTTTTACAGCCGACGAAATGGCAGATAAAAATATTGTCCTTCTTTCCGAAGATAAATTCTATGACACATATTATGACAATTTGCCGCAAAACCCTAAAAAATTTAAAGAAGCGTATATCCCTAAGGTTAACACTCCGTTAATAAGCATACTCGCGACTGAATGGATATTGCTCGAAAGGACAAACACTACTGATGAATTAACAAAAAAATATAAAGATATAGGTAAAGGGAAATGGAAGGCAACGATTGTGGATGTTCAGACAATGTATGAAAGCGCAAGCGATGTATTGAAACTCCAGAAGGCATTAAACCTTATAACAATCAGCGCTGTGCTGGTATTATTTTTTATTATTTTAATTGGGGTGGTCAATACACTGCGAATGACAATTCGAGAACGGACGCGCGAAATTGGAACAATGAGGGCAATCGGCACGCAAAAAAATGATGTTCGTAATTCATTTATACTTGAGACGTTCTTCCTGACGCTGTTCGCGTCTTTTATGGGTATAGCCCTGTCTTTTGTTGTAATGCGTTTATTTTCGACAATTACATTCAATGTAATTGATAATCCAATGTCGATTTTACTTGTAAACAGACATCTTTACTTTTTCCCTACATTCTGGGGAATCTTTTCAAATGTTTTATTTATACTTATTATCGCTGTTATTACGGCATATTTCCCCGCACGCAGAGCGGCGAATTTATCACCGTCAACAGCATTGAGGCATTATGAATAAAAAGTTTATGATTAGAAAATTGTTAATATTTTTTTTGTTATCAACCCCATTATTTGCCGAAGAGCTGGACGTTAATTTATTATTAAAAAAGATTGAAAACAATCTGGAAATTACTTCCGATATAAGAGCAAATGTAATTTTGACCCAGCAGAAGGTGGAGCAGGGGGTAAAAGTGCTTGAAATGATTTATTACCGGAGGGACAACGATGATTCTTTCCTTATTGTTATGTCCGCGCCTGAGGCGGAAAAAGGAAACGGGTATCTTCGGATGGGCGATAATTTATGGATGTATAGAAGAAATACAAGGACATTTCAGCACATTAACCGCGATGAGAGTATAGGCGGTTCGGATGCCAAGGCGGACGATTTTGAAAGAAGAAAACTTACTGAAACCTATGAATTCGCAAAGGATGCAAAAGGCAAAGAAATTATAAGCAAAGCAAAGCTGGGACAGGTACTGGTTTATAAATTAGAAATAAAGGCGAAGGTGCACGACGTTGATTATCCAAAAAAAATATATTGGATAAGAAGAGACAATTATCTGCCGTTAAAAGAAGAATCGTATTCCCTTTCCGGCACATTAATGCAGACCGCGTACTATTTGAAATATACGATTGTGGACGATCGGTATGTACCGGTTAACCAGATGTTTATTGATGAATTTGAGAAAGGCAATAAGACAATGGTTGAGATTTCAAACATTTCCACAAAAAAAATCGGTGATTCGGTTTTCACAAAAGCATATCTGGAGAATTTGAGTAAATGAGAAAAATTCCTATTAGATATTTAATCTTAATTTTTTTAATCACAGGGACGACCATTACGGCGGAAAATAAAAAATTTGCAGAACAACGCATTTCAATTAACGGCAATATATTGATTGTAGAAATTGCGGATACGCCGAAAAAAAGGCAAGAAGGCCTAATGTATCGGGAAAAATTAGATTGGGATGAAGGGATGCTGTTTATTTTTGAAATTCCGTATTATTACGCTTTTTGGATGAAAAACACAAAAATTCCTTTATCTCTGGCTTTTATTGATCAAGAATTTAAAATTACTGAGATAGTTGATTTAGAACCAATGGATACAACTCTGGCGGTGCCGTCCCAAAAAATCTCTTATGTTTTAGAAATGAATAAAGGATGGTTTAAAAAAAATAATGTTAAAGTCGGGGATGCTGTAAAAAAACTCGGTTTATGAAAAAATTATTTTTAATTTTTACTATTTTTATATGTTCGAATATTTACCCATGCACCAAATTGGTCTTTTTTGATGAATTACCTGTTAGTGATTTTTTTGGCAATTATTGCGAAAATATTGAAGTAGGGTTTGGTGCTGTGGTTTACGCGCAAGATGCAATTGATGAAAACGCACTGTTTTCCAGCCCTGACATTGGAATCGCAACAACAGGAATAGTTGATAATAAACCTTTGGAAGAAGAAAAAAAATCTGTCGGTTTTTCAGGAGAAATTACAAGCGTTGTAAATTATACAGACACAAGGGACTGGATTAACTACATTCTGGGGAACTTTTTTATCGATACGCGCCTCAAAAAAGGCACGAAAGGTTTTACCAGTATTGAAACAAAATACACCTCTGAATCAGATACCACAAATTTAACGCTTAAAGAATTGTTTCTTGATTTCAACATAAAAAACAAAGTATATTTTCGGACAGGGAAACAGGTGATACAGTGGGGCAGGTGTTATTTATGGAACCCTACGGATTTGATTAACGTCGAGAAAAAAACTTTTACCGAAAAAATCGGCGCTCGAGAAGGAGCTTATGGCATTAAGACACATATCCCGTTTGGCGCGAAATTAAATATTTACAGTTTCATTGATACCGGAAAAACTTCAGCCGCTGATTCGACAGCAGTAGCGTCAAAAATAGAATTTCTTGTTGGGAATACTGAAATGGCTTTTGCTGTCTGGGGCAAAAAAGGGTTCAAACCTGTTTATGGTTATGATTTTTCTACAAGATTATTCAAGATCGATACCTATGGAGAGTTAGCCGCTTCGCATGGAGATAATTATGATAAAATGGCCATAGAAAACGGGATGCTCGTTAAATCAAAATCATCAAATAAATGGAATCCGCGGGCAAGCATTGGTTTTAATAAATCGTTTGATTTCCGGGATGTGAATGACCGGATTACAACAACATGTGAATTTTATTATAACCGGGCAGGATACAAAGAGAATGTTTTTAGTGATGCCGCAGTTTATCCTTATCAGGAGCCAATCGCAAATTTTGATAGTACCGGCACAAAAAAAGAGTTTTTATTAGGTAATAATTTATACGAAATGAATAGTCTGTCCAAATACTACGCGGCGTTATTTGCAAGTTATAAAAAATTTATTATCAGCGACTTAACCTTGAATATGAATCTGATAGGAAATCTAAATGACAATTCATTCATTTTAAGTTCCGGTGTGAATTATCAGGATTTGACTGATTTTAATATCGGACTGACTGTTTATTCCTATTTAGGCCCGTCTAACCGCGAATATACCTTTTTGGGCAGTGCTATTAATACCCAGCTTACAGTGGGAATTATTTTTTAAGGTCTAGGGGATAAAAAATGAACCACAGAGATCACAGAAAAAAGCTAAGAATTTCTCCGTGTTCTCAAGAAGAATTTCTTTAATATATAAAGGTTTCTCTGTGTTCTTTGTGGTTAATCTTTGACATTACCATGTGGAAATGTTAAAAGATGGTATAAAAAGGCTGATAATTTAGAGTACACAGAGGAAGAAGCGTAAAAACGCTTCTAACTCATTACTATTTAAAGGTTTCTCTGTGTTCTCTGTGGTTAAGTTTTTAAAAAAAGGAGGATTTAACATGGTGAAATTATGGAGATGTGAAATTTGCGGGGATTCTTACGTTGGTGACAACCCGCCGGATAATTGCCCGTTTTGCGGAGCGAGTAAAGGATGGATTAAAGAAGCAAAAACGGCTAAAGTAAATTTTAATGTTGAGTTAAATGAAAAGGACAAAGCTAACGCCGAACATGCCCTGCAGGTAGAGGTTAGTAACGCCGCATTTTATTTTTGCGCCGCGGAAAGGACGGATGATCCTGAGGGAAAATTATTATTTAAGGCGTTGGGGAAAATCGAAGCGGAGCATGCCGCTATCTGGAAAAAAATACTGAAACTTTCCAGCATCCCGAAAGGTAACGACATGTGTCACGCCGGCAACAAAGAAAATTTGGAAGAATCTCATGCCAGAGAGACAAGAGCGATTGAATTTTATAAAAATTCCGCGAAAGAAGCTGAAAATAACAGAATAAAACAGATATTTAATGTATTGGTCGAAATAGAAACGGATCATTTACATCTTTCAGAGGAGAGATTAAAGTAACGTATCAGTCGAGGTGATTGTCATTCCCGCGAAAGCGGGAATCTAGCAATGACAGATTATGTAAAGTTTTCTTAATGATAACTTGAGTTTGGCAATCAACGTATATTTTCCAGCATCATACATAATTTATCAATATCCATTGGTTTTTGCATAACTTTAAAGTCAATATTTTTTAGTTCGTCTTTATAAACTGAATCATCTGTAAAGGCTGTTATCATAATAACACTAATATCCGGAGCAATATCTTTTAATATTTTCACAGTTTCCACACCGTTTAGTCCGGGCATTTTAATATCTAAAAGCGCGATATCAAATTTCTGGTTTTTTACAGCCTCGATAGCCTGATATCCATCATGAACACCTAAAATGTCATAACCTTTTAAGTCAAGAATATCCCCAAGGTTATCACAAAATCTTTCGTTATCATCCACAATAAGTACTTTTAATTTTGTTTCCAATATCTGATTTCCTGTGCATCGATAATAGCAATTATTTTTTTTACCTCTGATTCAATAAGTTCAATACGTTGTTTTATCTGTTCATCTGTTGTATTAATTTTCATTTTAAGATAATACGCTGAAGTGCTGATAACATTGAGGGAGTTGCGCACCTCGTGTGAAATACTTTCGGATTTTTTTCTCATAATCTCAACTTTTCTTTTGTCATTTCGACCGGCTATTCTGATTGCAATATTTTAAGAAATATTTCAACTATTTTTGGATCAAATTGCCTGCCGGAGTTTTTTTCAATAATTTTTAAAGCATCTTTTTTATTATAAGCGTTCCGATATGGCCTGTCAGAAACCAGTGCCAGATATATGTCCGAGATACCGACAATTTTCGCGCCTAAGGGGATATTCCCATGTCCCCTGTGTTTTGAATATTCCAATTTGTCAAATCTTTCATGATGGTAATGCACTATCGGAACTACTTCATGCAAAAACTTAATATTTTTAATAATATTTGCTCCAATCTCCGGATGTTTTTTTACTTTAGCATATTCTTTTCCATTAATCTTTCCACTTTTCTGTAAAATTTTTTCTGAAATGGCAATTTTGCCTAAGTCATGAAACATAGCCGCATGCTTCAAAATTTCTAATTCCTTATCAGAAAAGCTAAGTTCTTTGCCTATCTTTGCGGCTATTGAGACCATTTTTTCAACATGATCATTAGCATAACGATCCTTAGATTCCGTAGTTTTGACAAAGTTATATAGCAATTCTAATAAGGCATGATTGACTCTTTTTTCCATTCTGGAAAGTTTTTGTTTTAATTTATTTACACTGATAGGGGCGTTATCCCTGTCGATAGCGTTCAGATCCTTTGTATCTATCATTTCAAAGGTTGACAGTCTATCTCCCCCTGTCTCCTTGATATATCGCACCACACGATCAACCAGATTTAAAAAATCAGCATTCGCGTTAGCGCCGTCATCCGGAAAATTTATTATTCCCATACTCAGCCTAATCTTTATATTTTTCTCTTTATCTCCAAAGTTATGCTCTTTGATAGAGGATAACAACTGTCTGCCGAACTTAATGGCGCCGTCTTTGTTCGTATCAGGCAAAAGCAACACAAATTCTTCTCCGCCATATCTGATAACAATATCATTATTTCTCGCTGAATTTTTTAATAGATGGGCTAATTCCTTTAAAATTTTATCCCCATATCCATGCCCATAAGTATCATTAATGGATTTAAAATAATCTATATCCATCATAATAATTGAAAATGGCAGGCCATGCCTTCTTGCCCTTTTTAGTTCGGAAGATAACCTTTCGTTCATATATCTATAATTATATAAACCTGTCAGAGAGTCTTTTAAGCTGAGTTCTTTTAGTTTGTTTAATAATTCTTTATTTTTAAAAGAAAGCTCCTGCATTTTAAGCGCTTTAATAATTATTACCTTAAGCTCATCAATATTAACAGGCTTTTTCATGTAAGAAAACGCGCCTTCATTCATAGCGGAAATCGAAGTCTCTAATGACGCGAACCCTGTAAAAACAATTATGATTATGTCTTCATTTATGCTTTTTATGTATTTTATTAAATCCAATCCTGAGCCATCGGGGAGTTTGAGGTCGACTAAAACAACGTTGTAAAAATTTTTTAATAACTCGCTTTTCGCGAGAGCGATATTCCCGGCACTCGTCAGCTTATAACCGTTCTTGATGAAAATATCTATTAGGAGCTGACAAAATGCAATATCATCATCTACGATAAGAATGTTAATATTCTTTTGCATGTTTGCCTTTCTATTATTATATCACCAAAATCGGAATAATTATCAATAGAAAAATTATGGTATAATAACCATAGTATGTCGTAAGATAGCGTGCCAACTCATTGGCGCGAAGGGAAATGACAAGATTTGGCATTCGTCATTCCCGCGGAAGCGGGAATGACAGCGTGGAGGTGTTTACGGATGAAGAAAGAAAAGTCCTGGAAGTTTTATGCGGGGCTTGTTTTAACTTGCGTTTTAGTTTTGAGTATTACCTTCTTGCAGCTTAGCCAACGGCAAAGATTCTTTTGGATTAATGAACCAGTCCATTCCAGCATGGGGGCATTTGGCGCATTTATCTCCTTAATTATGTGCTGGATTATGTTGGAAAGGCGAAAAACTGCGGCTGGAGGAAAATTTTATCTGCTCGCGATTGGATTCATGAGTATGGGAGTCTTTGACACCTTTCATGCATTCTCCTCTCTGGAAAACGACTTTGTATTTTTACACAATATGGCGGGTTTATTTGGCGGTTTTTTCTTTAGTCTTGTATGGATTCCCAAAGTCTCAAACTACGTGGCTAAAAACACATGGCTCTTTTGGTTAATTTTTACATTTTCTATATTATTGGGGCTATGGACATTTTTTTCTCCTCAAACAGTCCCTCAAATGGTGTGCGATGGGGAATTTACGAATATTGCCGTAGTCATCAGTTTTCTGGGAGGCGTGCTTTTCCTGGCGGCCGCATTGCGTTTTCTATTAGATTTTCATCTGTCCAGCGACAGAGAAACTTACTTGTTTATCTACCTCGCTCTTTTATTTGGCTTAGCTGAATTGATGTCTAAGTATTCCCTGCCATGGGATAGCAGTTGGTGGCTATGGCATCTATGGCGGTTAATAGCGTATGTATTGGTATTAACAGTTTTGATTAGCAGATATCAAGAGATGGTTTCTAATCTCAGGATTGCCGTTACTACCTCGGAACAGCAGGCTGTTTTTTTAGATAATTTATTTGAATCTATTAAGTTTCCGCTTTATGTTATAGATGTCAATGATTACAGGATTATAAAGGCAAATTCAGCTGGAGGCGCGGGCAAAGGAGTTTTATCAAAAGATACAACCTGTTATTCTCTAACCCATCATAGCAAGACACCTTGTACAGGCAAATGTGAATGTCCGCTTCAAAAAGCGAAAGAGCATAAAAAACCCGTGGAAGTGGAGCATTTACATTATGATAAAGATGGAAATCTTAAACTATTTTTTATAGTTCATGCCTTCCCTATTTTTGACGCCGAAGGTAACGTGGTGCAAATTATCGAGTCTAATATAGACATCACCGAACGTAAGAAAGCTGAGGAGAAAGAAAGAGAGCTTCTGGCTGTAAAGACAACAATAGATGTTGAACGCGCCAAAGCGGCGGAGTTAAAAAAAGCCTACGATGAATTAAAAGAAACACAGGGAAGATTGATTTGTTCCGAGAAATTAGCCATCATGGGTAAATGGGCGGGCGCCATTGCTCATGAATTAAGAAACCCGTTAGGAACAATCAGAAATTCGGTTTATTTCCTGAAGCTGAAATTGGCGGGAGCAACGCGGGATGAAAAGATTAAAAAACACTTAGATACCCTGGATGAGGAAGTGATTATTTCAGATAAGATAATTATGGATATTCTCTCCTTTGCCAGGGTAAAGATACCACAATTGGTTTTAACCGATATCACTGAAGTTATAGGGACAAGTTTAGAAAAACTCAAAGTGACGGCAAACATTGAGGTGGACAAACAGCTTGAGCCCGATCTGCCACAGATTCAGGCGGATAAAACCCAGTTACAGCAGGTTTTTTCGAATATCATGGTAAATGCTATTCAGTCCATGCCCGGTGGAGGAAGACTTACTATTAGCGCGAAAAAGGTAAATGAGTTTGTTGAGATTGGCTTTACCGATACAGGCGAAGGGATCCTTAAAGAAAATATGGAAAAGATATTTGAACCATTATTTTCCACGCGGATACAAGGAACAGGTTTTGGACTAACAGTTTGTCAGAGCATTGTTGAGGCTCATAGAGGTAATATTATCGCAGAAAGCGAAGCGCAAAAAGGAACGAAATTTACCGTAAAATTACCGATCAAAAGGAAATCCGCCTTTTTACACTTTACAAAATCGCAAAAATAGCATATAACATCTACTTTGATAAATATAGAACAGAAAGGAATTCAATAATGATTTCAGTCAACAAAGTATCTCTGCATTACGGCCAGCGCAAATTATTTTCAGATGTAAACATTATTTTTACCCCGGGAAACTGTTACGGGTTAATCGGCGCGAATGGTTCAGGAAAATCCACATTCTTAAGGATTCTTTCCGGTGAAGTCGATTCTACCGCGGGAAATATTGTCCTGCCTCCCGGCAAACGGATATCATATTTAAAACAGGACCAGTTTGCTTTTGATGAATACACAGTTTTAACCACTGTTATCATGGGCCACAAAAGGCTCTATGACATTATGATGGAAAAAGAAGAGATATATGCTAAACCGGATTTTTCCGACGCGGACGGATTTCGCGCCTCAGAGCTTGAGGAAGAGTTTAACGAACAGGACGGCTGGACAGCTGAATCCGACGCGGCCAAGCTTTTAAGCGAACTGGATATCTCCGTAGAATTTCACACGATGCAGATGAAACAACTCGAGGCGGGACAAAAAGTACGCGTTCTTTTAGCTCAGGCATTATTTGGGAACCCGGATATTTTACTGCTTGACGAACCCACAAACCACCTTGATATTGAGACCAGTATGTGGCTTGAAGAATTTTTATGCGACTTTGAAAATACTGCTATTGTGGTTTCACATGACCGCCATTTTTTAAATAAAATCTGCACGCATATCGCGGATATTGATTTTGGCAAAATTAAATTGTATTCGGGTAATTTTGATTTCTGGTTTGAATCAAGCCAGATGGCGTTAAAACAGCGAAATGAATCCAATAAAAAGATCGAGGAGAAACGGAAGGAACTGCGGGAATTTATCGCGAGATTCAGCGCTAACGCGTCTAAATCCAGACAAGCGACCAGCCGCAAGAAAGTTTTATCAAAACTTACTCTTGACGATATCAATCCTTCTTCAAGAAAATATCCGTATATTAATTTTGAACAGGAACGCGAGGCGGGCAATAACATTTTAGATGTCGAAAATTTATCCAAATCGCTCGACGGACAGGTTATGTTTAAGGACTTTATTCTCAAAGTTAATAAGGGAGATAAAATTGCCTTTGTAGGCCATAATGACCTTGTAAAAACCACTTTGTTCCAGGTATTAGCGGGTGAAATGAACGCGGACAGCGGCAGTGTTAAATGGGGAGTCTCAACAAAACAGGCATACTATCCCAAAGATAATACTAAATATTTTAATGTGGATTTAAATATTATTGACTGGCTCCGCCAATGGACGAAAAGCACCGACGAAAGTTTTATCCGCGGATTTTTGGGGCGTATGCTTTTTTCAGGAGAGGAATCTTTAAAATCGGTTAAGGTCTTATCCGGCGGCGAAAAGGTTAGATGTATGTTTGCCCGCATGATGCTTGGTTTGCCCAATGTCATGATCATGGATGAACCGAACAATCATCTGGATCTGGAATCGATCGCGTCCTTAAATAAAGGCCTTGAGAGGTTTAAAGGCACCATTCTTTTTTCCTCACATGACCATCAACTGGTGCAGACTGTAGCAAACCGTATAATTGAAATCACACCCAAAGGTTATATCGATCGAGCAGATACAACGTTTGACGAATATCTAACTAATAAAGACGTCAAGAAAAAGTTGAAAGAACTTTACAATTAATAAAAAACACTTGCATGGCGAAAACGATTATGTTACAATCCCCTTTTTTAAGAAAGGAGGCCAAATATGTTCCCAAAAATTGATTTAAGCAAGTGTGACGGCGATGGAGTTTGTGTTGAAAATTGTCCAGCGAATGTTTTTGAAATCAAGGATAAGAAATCAACGGTGATTCACCCCGAAGACTGTACAGAATGCGGGATCTGTGTGGAAAGTTGTCCCCAAAAGGCAATTGAATTAGCAGAGAAATAAATGTTCACGAACCTCAAAAAAAATAGCTGAGTAGTTGCACCCGATTAACAAGAGGGATGGGATTGTTATCAGGATTACTCTGGCTACCCAGCTATTATTTTATCGGTTTTTATTTTTTCAACTTAAATATTATATGTTTTTTCTCACTAAATTTTAGCTTATTTTAAAAAAAAAGCAAGAAAAAACTTAATTTTACAATAAATTAATGTTGCCATTCCGCATGACAATTAACAAATAAAAACATGAAAGGGGCCGAGATGATAGGAAAAAATTATTTATTTACTTCGGAATCAGTTACAGAAGGTCATCCTGACAAAGTTTGTGACCAGATTTCCGACTCAGTTCTGGATGAGGTCTATCGCCAGGATCCGCCTAATAAAAATAATTTTCACACCCGTGTTGCCTGTGAAACGTACATTACGGTTGGTTTGGTAATCGTCGGAGGCGAGATGACTACAAGCGCTTATGTCGATTTGCCTGTCCTTGTCCGAAATTTAATAAAAAACATAGGTTATACGAATACAAAATATGGTTTTAATTATGAAACCTGCGCGATCTTAAATGCTATTGGCCGCCAGTCCCCGGATATTGCTCAAGGGGTAGGTAGAAAAGGGAAAGTTATTGGGGCCGGCGATCAGGGTTTAATGATTGGTTACGCGTGTGATGAGACCAAAGAGCTTATGCCGCTTCCCATTATGTTGTCCCATAAATTAGCGAGAAAATTAGCAGAAGTCAGGAAGAAAAATATTCTTTCATATTTGGGGCCGGATGGAAAATCTCAGGTAACGATAAAATATGAAGGCGGCAAACCGACTGCGGTGGATAAAATTGTTATTTCCAGCCAGCATACGGAAGAAGCGCTTAATAAAAAGACGGACAACATGGCAGATTGGGTTAGGGATGAAATAATTGAAGCAGTGATAAAACCTGTTGTTTCTCCTTCGCTTCTAAAAAACTTTAACTGGAAAAAAGATTGTTATATTAATCCAACAGGAAGATTTCTTGTCGGCGGGCCGCAATCTGATACAGGAATGACCGGCAGAAAAATTATTGTTGATACTTATGGCGGGATGGCCCCTCTTGGCGGCGGCGCGTTCTCAGGGAAAGACGCGACAAAGGTTGACAGGTCAGCCACATATATGGCGCGCTATATCGCGAAAAATATTGTCGCAAGCAAATTGGCGGATAAATGTATGATTCAGCTCGCTTACGCCATTGGGGTTCCTGAACCGGTATCTATTATGGTTGAAACTTTCGGCACAGGCAAAATATCAGAAGATAAACTCAATAAATTGGTGCGTAAACATTTTAAATTGACACCAAGAGAAATTATTGACACACTTGAACTTTATCGTCCGGGTTATCTCAAAACTGCCGCGTACGGACATTTTGGACGGGAAAATGAAGGTTTCGCGTGGGAAAAGACGGATAAGGCAAAGCTTTTAAAGGCTGATGCGTAATCGTACGGGCCAAATGACAATTACTGGATTCCCGCCTTCGCGGGAATGACACAATAAAACGAAAGGGATTTACGATGAAATACGACGTTAAAGATCTAAAGTTAGCGGGAAAAGGCAAGTTAAGAATCGAATGGGCGGATGAACGGATGCCGGTTTTAAAAATCATCCGTGAGCGGTTTAGGAAAGAAAAACCACTGAAGGGAATTACATTAAGTGCTTGTTTGCACGTAACAACTGAGACGGCTAATCTAGTCAGGACTTTAAAAGCCGGCGGTGCAAATGTGTTTTTATGCGCCTCAAATCCTTTAAGTACGCAGGATGACGTTGCAGCCTCTTTAGTGAAAGACGAGGGAATCTCGGTTTTTTCAATTTGCGGTGAGGATAACAAGACCTATTATAAACATATCAATGCCGTCCTGAATGAAAAACCACAGATCACTATGGATGACGGGGCGGATCTGGTTTCAACAATTCATAGTAAAAAAAGAGATTTGATTCCCAATATTATCGGTGGTACGGAAGAAACTACAACCGGTGTTATCCGCTTAAAAAGCATGGAAGCGAAGGGCGTTCTGGAATTCCCAATTGTTGCTGTGAACGAAGCGATGACAAAATACTTTTTTGATAACCGGTATGGAACAGGACAAAGCACAATTGACGGAATTTTAAGGGCAACAAACATTTTGCTTGCCGGTACAAACTTTGTTGTGTGTGGATATGGTTGGTGCGGCAGAGGGTTGGCAATGCGGGCTCGCGGTATGGGGGCAAATGTGATTGTGGTTGAAGTCGACCCAATTCGCGCGCTGGAGGCAGTTATGGATGGCTATCGGGTAATGCCTATTGCCCACGCGGCAAAAATCGGAGATATTTTTGTTACTTTGACCGGCGACATTAACGTTATCCGCGGAGAACATTTTAAGGTAATGAAAAATGGTGCTGTGGTTGCTAACTCCGGACATTTTAATGTGGAATTGGAAATTTCCGCGCTGGAAAAAATGAGCAAGAAAAAACGCGCTATACGGGAATTCGTGAATGAATATACTTTGGCGGACGGACGGAAAATAAATCTTTTGGCTGAAGGCCGATTGATAAATTTGGCCGCGGCTGAAGGCCATCCCGCGGTAGTTATGGATATGAGTTTCGCGAATCAGGCGCTTGGAGCTGAATTTATGGTCAAAATGGGAAAGAAATTAGAAAAAAAAGTTTACAATGTTCCCGCGGAAGTTGATAAAAATATCGCGGTTTTAAAATTAAAGTCGATGGGAATAAAAATTGATACCTTAACTCCCGAACAAAAGAAATATCTGGCTTCGTGGGAAGAGGGAACGTAAAATTTTTGCGATAGCAAAAATTTTAAGTGGTCAGTCGTTAGTGATTAGTTGTTAGTAGGAGTCTGACAACTGATAACTAAAAGGAGGAAAAGATGAGTCTAAAAAAAGTCATTCGTGATGTGCCGGATTTCCCAAAACAGGGTATAATTTTTAAAGATATTACGCCTTTATTAAAAGATACAAAGGCGTTTCGTTCAGCGATTACCAAAATGGCCAAGCATTATAAAGGACAAAAAATTGACGCGATTGTCGCTGTTGAAGCACGCGGATTTATGTTCGCAGGGGCCATGGCCGCAAGACTAAAAACCGGATTTATCCCTGTCAGAAAACCGGGAAAACTTCCCTATAAAACAATTAGTGAGACATACCAATTAGAATATGGCACAGACACACTTCAAATCCATGAAGATGCCGTTAAGCCGGGAGACAAGATTTTGATTATAGATGATTTATTAGCTACCGGCGGTACAATCTCAGCAGTGGTAAACCTTGTTAAAAAACTTGGAGGAGAGATTGTCGGCATCGGATTTCTGATTGAACTTGCCTTCCTCAACGGCCGGGAAAAATTAGAAGGTCAGAATATATTTTCAGAAATAGTCTATAAAAAATAAGCTTAAATACAGTAATTGACGTAGATAGGGAAGGGTATCATTCCGAGTGGTAACCTGTCATTCCGAACGAAGTAGTTGTCATTCCGAGCGGGAGCGAGGAATCTGTTGTAGGGGCGACCCTATGTGGTCGCCCGAATGAAAGAGCAGGGCTGCCCCTACGGAAAAAGATTTCTCCCTTCGGTCGAAATGACAAAATTATAATGAATAACTGGCCTGATTTTTATCTGAATTTTTTTGGAGGTTTAGCCCTTTTTATTTACGGAGTGCGGCTGGCCGGCGAAAATATTCAAAAACTTACCGGTTTTAAGCTCAAGGATGTTCTTAAACAGTTAACCGACAGCCGCTTAAAAGCGGCTTTTGTAGGGATAATAGCAGCGTTTTCCATTCAAAGCAGTAATGCCGCTATCGTGCTTGCCGTAGGTTTTCTTGATTCCTCACTCATAATGCTCTGGCAGGGATTGGCGCTGATACTGGGAGCTCACATAGGAACAGCCCTCACTGTACAGTTAATTGCTTTTAATCTTGCTGATTTTTCACTTGTCTTTGTTTTTATCGGCCTGTTAATTATTCTCCTTCTAAGCAAAAACCGAAGAAATGTTTATCTTGGTAAAATTATTCTTAGCATCGGTTTTATTTTTCTAGGAATGAAAATATTGGGGGAAGGGTTAAAGTCCCTTGAAAATGTTGATGAATTTAAACGGATTCTTGTTGATGCCGGGCAGAGCCCATTTCTGTCAATTATTTTGTCATTTGGAATAACAGTGCTAACGCAATCAAGCGTCGCTTCGATGGGAATGGTGATTATTCTGGCCAGCCATGGACTTTTAGATCTTAGGGGCGGACTGCTCATGGTTTTGGGCTCGAATTTAGGAAGTTGTGTAGCCGTGGTTGTCGCAAGCTGGGGAGCCTTCCATGAGGGTAAAAGGGCTGTATTGGCCAACCTTTTGTATAAAATTATCGCCGCGATATTATTTTTTGTATTTCTGCCTGTTTTTGAAATAATGACTGTTAAATTTTCTTCTTTATTTGCGCAAGCGTCGATAGGGAGGGAAATAGCTAACGGGCATTTACTGTTTAATATCATCAGCGCGTTTATTTTTATTCCTTTTATTAATCGGGAAGTAAAATTCTTAAATAAATTTGTTCCTGAAAAAGAAAGGGAAGACAGGATAAGCAAAACCAGATATATAAAAATATCAGAGCTTGAACTGCCGTCAATAGGTCTTGATAACGCGCGGCGTGAGACGGCGAGAATGGCTAAATTTATTGAAACGATGGTGCAGGAAGTGATTACGGGTATTCTTGAAAACAAACGTGATTTAATTGATAACCTGCGCTCGCGTGACGATGAGATTGACAAATTAAACCGCACAATTCACGATTCCCTGGTCCAACTGGCCCAAAATTCGCTTTCTCCCGACGAAGCAAGAACAGATACCGGAATTTTATACGTTTTAAATGATATCGAAAATATAGGCGATATTGTTGACAAAAACATGATAAGGCTGGGAGAGAAAAAAATAAACGAAAATGTTTCTTTTTCAAATGAAGGGGAAGAGGAAATAAAAAATTTTTATTCAATGATCAGGGGAAATTTCGCGGTAATTATCGAGGCGCTTTATAGCGGAGATTATAAGCTCGCCGAGAAGATAATCTCAAGATGTGAGGGAATTGCAGAGCATGAACGTGAACTTCATCACCGGCATATCAGCCGCCTGCGACAGGGAACAAAAGAAACCATTGCTTCTTCCGCAATTCACCTTGATGTCCTTAATAATCTTGGGAGAATAAACAGCCACCTTGTCAGCGCTTCCTGGGCGGTGCTGGAAGAATTAAAATAAAAATCCCGCTACACCAGATGGCATAAATTGCACGCAAATCCCTTCCGAAGCCTTTTAGTCTTTATAACTCTTGCTCCTTCAGAATGAGGGTCATGACAGGTAGTACATGTAATTTCTCCAGTTAAAGCCAGCGGGAATCCTTTTGGGACTATCATGGTAGGTCTCACAACATGAGAATATGATGCCGGATGCGCACGGTGAGAATGACACCTGATACAAAGCATCTTAACTTCTACTTTAAGACCTTTACTATCTTCTTCGCTATCTTTATCTCCGCTGTCCGGAGGAACAATATGACAATACATACATTTTCGTTTTGCCTTCATTTCAAGATGCGGATTTAATTTTTGAAATTCCTCTTTATCGTGACACATAAAACACAAATCGTTAATGTCCTTATTCTTTCCGCCTTCTTCAAGCCCACGCAGTAAATAAAGGCTTGTTTTATTAACAAACCCGGCATTATGGCATGTCTGACAGGTAATTTTGCCTTTCCTCAAAGGAAGCTCCGGCGCAATTTTCATTTCAGGCGGCGGCAAAATATCCACAGGATGCATATTTGATTCTGTTCCATGACAGCTGTTACAAAGAAGTGTAAAATTTCCTCCATATCTATAATCAACCTCGTCCGCATTTGCGCCCTCTTTCGGCAAAGTTATATGACATAGTAAACACTGAGTCTCATCAAAATGAGGTTTAACGTATTTCCCTTCTTCCAGGCTATAGACGTATTCCGGCCTTAGATAATGAATTGTTGCGTGCGTTCCATGCGGGTCATGACATGTCCCGCAAGTTATTTCCCCATCAGCACCTCGGGGGAGGCTTGCCGGAAGTAACACGGTAGTATCTACATTCATAGGATGATTTTTAGCTGTAACATTGTGGCAAAAGTTGCATAATGTCAAAACGTTAATCCTAAAACCAATTGTCTTTTTAGTGTCGCTTACCTTTGGTTCAGTGATATGACAATAATTACATTTACGTTCCCCATCGGCGGTCATGCGATGCGGATTCTTTTTAAGGAACTCCATCCCGTGGCAGTCATAACACATATCTGTCCGCCATTTATATTTACCCGATTCAAATCCGCGAAGCAAAACATATTTAATATCTTTAGCATGGACATCATGGCATGTAATACAATCAACCTTTTTGCCGGCGGTCAAAGGGAGATGGGACGGAATTTTCATGGAAGGGGCCACCCCCGAAGGATGGATATTGCTTTCTGCCCCATGGCATTCAACACAAAGATCCTCAGTAGCTTTTGTAAATGTTACAATCTCTCTTGTATCTCCCTTCCCTGGTTTAGTTTTGTGGCAATCTGTGCAATTCATATCATTATGCGGATTCGGCCCGCCTTTTTTCTCCGCAAATTCCTCTATGGTTTTAGAATCGTTTTCCTGCACAGAAAATACAGCATGCCCTGTCCATAACAATATTGCGATAAATAACATAATACAATTTTTATAATGTTTCATCTAAAAATCTCCGTTTTGTCATTTCGGACCACACAATTTGTCATTTCGACCAAAGGGAGAAATCTTTCCCTCTCTCCCGCTCAGAAGGACAAACCACTTCATTCGGAATAACAGGCTTCGTAGGTTGGGTTTTCCCAAACCCAACGTTAGTCTTATCACCTTGGAGTTTTCCATATAAGCTTAGGCAAAAAGTTGTCAGCCGGGATTACACCGTTTTCTATCAATTTTATATACAATGAATCTCTGGACAATCTATTGTTAATAGATATCGCTTTTAGGTATTCTTCTTTCGCATTCTTATAATCTGTTAAAAAATAATAAGCTATAGCCAAATTAATATGAACCTCCGCGTCCTTTGGATTTATACTCTCACAGACCATAAACTCTATCAATGCCTCGTTAAATTCCCCGTTATGCAATAAGGAAGCTCCCATATTATTACGAGCCGCTATCCCTTCCATATCGGATTCAGCCGCACTGCGAAACATAGTTAACGCCTTATCATATTCTCCTCGTTTTACATAATTTAAGCCCCGTCGAACCAAGGTCTTATAATCCTCCACAATCAGATCCTCTTCTTCAAATTCGTCTGTGCCGCTCCTAAGCCCTCTTTCTCTTTTAAGTTTCTCTTTCATAATTTCACGTAATAATTTTTGGCATTCCTCATTTTCTAAATCCCGCTCCATACCCCTTTTACACGCATCTTCAGCTTCATCCAATAAATCAAGAGCTATGTATATCTTTGCCGCCAAAAGATAATACTCAGGATTATCCGGATTCTTTTTCACAGCCATTTCAATCTCTTTCATCGCATCCTCATCCTTTTTTTGGGTATAATAAATCTGAGCTAGATAATAATAGCTTCCCCCAATAAGCTCTTCCACCCCCCCAATTGAAATAACCTGTCTAAACGCTTCATTCGCCTCTTTATACCAATAATGGCCCGGCATAGAAAAATAGGATACTCCTAATTTAAACCATATATCTATATTTTCGGGAGTGATTTTTAAAAGCGCCTTTAACGCTTTAATTGCAGCTGAATAATCTTTTTTGTCCATATGATAATCAGCTCGCGCGGCATATGCCGATAAAGTCAAATCCACGGCTTCCTTATTTTGAAAATCTATATTTAAAACTTCATTGCAAACAGCAACTGTTTTACCATATAAGCCCACCATAAAATAGTCTCTTGCCATGTCCATGCGAATTTTTATATATTGCGCTTCATCTTCCGTTAAATTTGTTTTGTCGTCTTTTAAAGGGTCATATTCTTGAAATATATTCCGTAAATTTTTGATAGCATCTTCATAATCAGGTTGTAACCATAAGGCCTTTCTTAGGTATTCAACCGCAAGTTTCGGATTCCCCCGGTTATAATAAGCCACCCCTAAATTCATATATACTTTACGGGTACTGCGATGGTTTGGATTTATTCTCTCACAGCGAATCAATTCGTTTATAGCATCTCCGTACATCCCTCCCCGGATATATACGCGAGCAAGTTCCAGATGCGCGCCATAAAAATTGGTATCTATCTCTATTGCCTTATTTAACTCTTCTATCGCCTGGCGGTAATTTCCCATAAACCCATAAGTGACACCGACATTAAAATAGAGCAGTCTCATATTAACACTTTTTAGATTAAAATTCGCCTCACGGTAGGTAGCATTTTCCTGAATAGCCCTTTTGAACGTCTTTAGAGCCATTTCATAATTATCTAAGAAATAATAAGCAACTCCTAAATAATTATAAAGTTTATCAAGATCTCTATAGGTAGGATCTAATTCTTTAACCTTTCTAAATCTTGTAATTGCGTCCTCATACGCTCCCATTCTCAAAAGGGTTAATCCTTCATTAAAAACAGCATTAACATAAGCGGTCGCCCTTGGATCAGCCACCAGCTCCTGTACTTTTTTAAATTCTACAATTGCTAAATCCTGGTAAGAAATTAAGGAGGTATATACCAACCCAAGCTGATAATGTAATTCAACACAATTTGGGTCATAACGAAGCGCCTTTTCAAATTGCTGCCTGGCGGTATTATATAATTTTCCTTTAAAAGAGGACATTCCTGCTATATAGGCTGCATCTGCTTTAGCATTGCCGCACGGACCCGCGACCGCTTTACCTCCGATAAAAACGCAAAAAATCAGGAAGGCTATCAACCCATTTCTCATCATTTTCCCACACCATCATTTCCCTAAGCAAAATTGTGAAAATATCTCGTTAATTATATCCTCTCTACCCTGCTTCCCCGTTATTTGCTCAAGAAACTCCAGACATAAAATAAGGTCGTGCGATATAAACTCTTCCGATAATCCCTGAGCGGCAGCTTCTTGTGTTCTGTCTAAACACTCTTTTCCCTTGCGAAGCAATTCAATTTGACGTATATTGCTAACCTTTATTTCCTCATTATCCGAAAATAAACCGCATTTAAAAATATTGTCCTTGATTTTTTCTCTTAATCCCTCTATTCCCAGATTTTTAAGCGCGGATACCCGTATGATATCCTTTCCCTCCAGCAGGCCATCCTTATTGTAGCAAACATTTCTTTGTAAATCAACCTTATTTATCACACGGATAACCTTCCTGCTTTTTGTCAACTCCAATAATTTTTTATCCTCATCTGTTAAGGATGCACTTCCATCAATAACCAAAAGCAGCATATCCGCGGCAAACAAAACTTTATAGCTGCGGGAAACCCCTTCTTTTTCAATAATATTCTTGGAATCTCTAATCCCCGCTGTGTCAATAACAACAAAAGGAATCCCGTCTATGTTGATTTCTTCTTCCAGGGTATCCCTCGTAGTCCCCGGGATAGGGGTAACTATTGCCCGATCTTCTTCTAATAATCTGTTAAGAAGGCTTGATTTCCCGACATTAGGCCTTCCAATAATCCCTATTTTTATACCCTCTCTCAAGGCCCTGCCATCATCCGCTGTTTTCAAAATAACAGAAAACCCTTTGTCCAGATTTTTTAATTCTTTGATAATGTCATGTTTTGACAATTCTTTCATATCCTCTTCAGGATAATCAATTTTTGCTTCAATATGCGCTATTAATCTTATTAATCTTTGTTTTAATCCATCTATCTCTTGGGATAATCCTCCCTTTATCTGATGGAAAGACATTTTCAGGGCTCTTTCAGTTTTTGCCCGAATAAAATCAGCTATTGCCTCTGCCTGAACAAGATCGATTCGGCCGTTCAAAAACGCGCGTTTTGTAAATTCTCCCGGCTCAGCAGCCCTTGCCCCACACAGCAAAACAATCTCTAACACCTTGCGCAAAGACAAAAATCCGCCGTGGCAGTTTATCTCCACAATATCTTCACGGGTATAAGTCTTTGGCCCTTTCATTAAAGAAATCAAAACCTCTTCAATGGTGTCTCCGGTTTTTGGTTCATGAATAAATCCATACAGGATTTTTCTGTTTTTTAAGGGGGGAAGAGGGGGATTCTTATTTTTTAGGGAAAATATTTTTTTCGCGATAGCGAAAGCTTGGGGGCCGCTTATCCTTACAATTCCAATACCACCTTGTCCTAATGGTGTAGAAATAGCCGCAATAGTATCTTCGGATATCCCTTTAAATTTCATCCGAAAATCTCCGGAATTTGTTGGTTGTCATTTCGACAGAAGGGAGAAAGCTTATATTCACGAATTTAACTTTTTCATAAGGAAATACTGCTGAATGATTGTAAAAATATTATTCAGTGTCCAATACAAAACCAAGCCTGAAGGAAAATTATAAAACATTACTGCAAAAACAACGGGCATAGCATAAAACATTAACTTTTGCTCATTGGATTTCACGTTTGCCGGCATCATATTTTGCTGGACGATTTGGGTAACAACCATAATAATCGGCAACAAATTGACATTATTGCTGATTATGGGCAGATGAAACGGCAAATGAAAAATTGTATCCGGGACAGAAAGATCGGTTATCCATCCAAAAAATTTTGCCTGACGAAGTTCTATAGTCATTCTTAATGTATTAAACAACGCCCAGAATATGGGAATTTGCAATACCATAGGCAAACAACCGCCAAATGGATTAATCTTTCTTTCTTTATACAACTGCATTACGTCCGCATTTAAGCCTTTTGGGTTATCTTTGTGTTTTTTCTGCAATTTCTCTATTTCCGGTTGAATCCTCTGCATTTTTTGCATTGACACGAAACCTTTTTTAGTTAAAGGGGCTAAAACAATCTTTACCACTAATGTTAACAGTACAATTGCTATTCCATAATTAGCGACAAACTTATTTATTCCATTAAGGATAAACAAAAGCCCTATGCTTAAATAACTAAAAAAACCAAAATCAATATTTTTTTCTAATCCATTCCCCTGTTTTGTCAGCAGATTATGCTTTTTAGGCCCCGCGAATATATTGGCGCTGAATTGCCTTTTGCTGTTTGCTCCTAAGGGCGACGCAAAAATATTCCATCCTGCTTCTATGCCCTTATCAACTGTTTTTCGGATCCGGAGATTAGACTCATTTTCTGAAGGGACTAACGCGACAAGGAAATATTTACTATTTAGCCCAAACCACTTTATCTCGCCCCGAATATTCACAGGTTCTTTTAGCTTAGATTCCTTTATCCTCTTTATTTCACCGCCATGACTGATATTTATTACACTATACAATTCGCGTTCTTTTTTTACTCCTTCTTCTTCCTTAATCCCCGGCCCCCATTGCAGATAAAGCGGATCCAGTTTAATTTCTTCATTTGTATGATTAATAAACTCAATAGAAAACTTAAAATTATATTCACGCGGCGCGAAAACAAAATTCTTTTTAACCTCTAAACCGTTTGGATATAAAAAACTTAATTCAACTTCTTTATTCCCATTACCGGCCATATTACGATTAATCTTAAAATCTCCCTGACTAAGCGCCTTGTCATCAAACCATAACCCACCGGCGCCTTCCCCATTAATAAGGTCAACTTCTCTCCCTTCTTTATCTTTATATTCCTTTAGAAAAAGATTTTTTATCCACCCTCCTTTTGCAGAATATACTATTTTCAGGACATCTGTTTCTACCATCCATTCTTTACCTCTACAATCCAAAAAACTCGACGGCTGTAAAGTTGCTTCTTCAGGTTTAGCTAATTCTTTCGTATCTTGCCGCGCAATCGGACTTTTGCCGGTTTTTTGACCAAATATACCAAAAACCACAAGAACTAACCCACTTAACGCCAAAGCCAATATTAATCTTTTTTCCATTTACCTAACTCCTAGTTTAAAATTGTCATTTCGACCGAAGGGAGAAATCTTCCCCCCCCCGTAGGGGCAGGTCCCCGTGCCTGCCCTTCCCCATTTGGGCGGCCACAGGGAGCCGCCACTACTCGGAATGACAGCAAATACGGTATACGAACAACGGACTTCACGGCACCGGATCATATCCTCCGCCGTGAAACGGATGGCATTTCAAAACGCGCAACACACTCCAATAAATCCCACGCATTAACCCATGCCTTTCTAATGCCTCAATGGTATAAGCTGAACACGTAGGGCTAAACCGACAAACAGGAAATTTTAAAGGCGAAATATAAAAACGATAAAATTTAATTATTTTTATTAAAATATTTTTCACCCAGCCCCTCCTTGTTTAACATATTACCCAAAACCATCCTATTAACTCAGGAGGGGCTGGGTTCATTTAAAAACACTTTTTTTACCGCAGCCTCCATATCGGAAAAAAGAAATTCCTTCCCATACCGCGGTATAAAAACCAAGTCAAGACCTTTTACAGCGCTTTTATTTTTGCGGTATACTTCTCTGATTATTCTCTTTACTCTGTTACGAACACATGCGGCGCCAAACCTTTTCCCCACCCTAATCCCCAGTCTGTTGAATAATAAATTATTTCTGATAAAATAAAGATAAAAAAAAGGATGAGTAACTTTTTCTCCTTTTTTTAAAACCTCATTATAATCTGCCGTAACTTTCAATCTCTCTCGCTTGGAGAAACCAGCTTTTTTCACGTCTTACTCTCTTCCGTCGGGAATCTAGTCTGGATTCCCACTTTCGTGGGAATGACAAAAGGAAATTTACACAGCTAGTTTCTTTCTTCCTTTAGCCCTTCTTCTTTTAATGATCTTCCGGCCGCCGTGCGTACTCATCCTCACCAGAAACCCACAAGTTTTTTTTCTCTTTCGTTTTTTAGGATTATAAGTAAAATGCATTTTTCCTCCTTTGCTATATCGATCTTCCTTCTATTTTGTATTTGACTATCTAAATTTTTATAGTATAATTTCTCTGGTAAGCGTACTTACGGTTTGAAATTAAAAAGGGAATTATACCTAAATATTAGATTAAAGTCAAGCCCTACGGTTAAAATCAAACAAAAAATTTAATCTTGTGGGAAAAATGTTAATAACTTCTTTATTTGCTTTTCTAAAATTGTTTTTATTGCACAGTTATTGCGCGAAATCATATCTTTATTGTTCAGCGCAAAACATTAGTAAAAATTATATTTTAACTTAAATAATAAGTGATAACTTTATATAAATAAACGATATTATACTTATCCACACCTGTGGATAAAGTTGTGGTTAACCTAATATGAATCTCTGGGAAAAAATTAAAGAAAATATACAAGCGAAAATACCTCCTCAGGCCTTTGATACATGGTTCCGCCCCACACAAATGATTTCATCGTCCGAGCACAGTCTTCAGGTTGAGGTTCCTAATGTTATCTATCGGGACTGGCTTGTAATTCATTATACAGATATCATTAAAGATATTATTAAAGAAATTACCAATGAAGAAAAAGATATTATTTTTTCTTTTACCCAAACCCTTTTAAACCGTGCAGAAGTTAAACGCGCCGCGCCAAAAGAAGAGTCTTTAATAGTTGAGAATCATTTAAATACCAATTATATATTTGAAAATTTCGTGGTTGGAAATGGTAATCGGTTTGCCCATGCGGCATCAATTGCTGTTGCTGAGTCTCCGGCAAAGACATATAATCCCTTTTTTATATATGGTGGTGTCGGGCTGGGAAAAACCCATTTATTACACGCTATTGGCAACTCTGTTTTTAAAAAATATCCACACTTAAAAATTATGTATTTTTCTACGGAGAAATTTGTAAATGAATTTATTGATTGTGTTCAGAAGGGAAATCTTATTATGTTCCGCAGTAAATATCGCAGCGCCGACGTTTTATTAATTGACGATATCCAACTACTGGAAGGGAAAGAGCGAACACAAGAGGAATTCTTTCACACTTTCAACACGCTTTATGACGCGCATAAGCAAATAGTTATCTCAAGCGACAGCCCACCTAAGGAGATTCCCACATTAGAAGAGAGACTGCGTTCCCGTTTTGAATGGGGCTTAATTACAGACATTCAGGCTCCGGATTTAGAAACAAGAATCGCAATACTTAAAAAAAAGGCGGATAAAGAAACAATTAACCTACCCGACGACGTTGCTTTATTTATAGCTAACAAAATAAAGTCGAACATTAGAGAATTGGAAGGTTCATTAATTCGCACGGTTGCTTATGCTATTCTAAACAAAAGAATTATTGATCTGGAACTAACAAAAGAGGCTTTAAAAGATATACTTCCTAAAGATTTTGATAACATTAATATTGATACTATCCAGAAAATAGTCGCCGAATACTTTAATATCCCCGTTTCCGATATAAGAAAAAAAAGAAGATCAAAATCTATTGTATTCCCGAGACAGGTCGCAATGTATTTAAG
>JBDROR010000041.1:0-3696 GCA_043809805.1 bacterium | reverse complement strand
GTAGATGAAAAAAACAAAAAGAAATAATAAAAATCCCCCTATTTCCCCCTTTGAAACCTGCCTGCGGTAGGCAGGACGGGGGATTAAAGGGGGATTTACAGAGGAGAAACATATTATGAATCATCCAGATGAACTGAAATACACAAAAGAACATACATGGGTAAAGATTGAGGCCGGAGTAGCGATTGTCGGCATTACGGATTATGCCCAGAGCGAACTGGGAGAGATAGTTTTTGTAGAACTGCCTGAAATTGAAACAGAACTAGAGCATTTAACGGAATTTGGCGTGGTTGAATCGGTAAAAACCGTTTCTGATCTCTATTCCCCGGTAAGCGGTATAGTCGTGGAAACAAATGACGATCTTCTTGACAGCCCTGAAATTATAAACGATTCCCCTTATGATGATGGGTGGATGTTAAAAGTAGAAATGAGTGATCCAAAAGAACTTACTTCCTTGATGAGCGCTGAGGAATATCAGGATTTTGTTGAAGCATTACAGCATTGATGTGTTTTGGTGTGGATAACCTGTTCAAAAACTCCCGCTTAAATTAAAAAACCCCCTGTATCCTGCTCTACAAAAGACATTTATAAAATCATTAACTGGTTTTTTAAAAAGAATATGGTTACTAATATTTATCTCGTTATTTTATAGGTAGATATGTGTAACTTATTGATATTGTTAGCTTTTTTTAGCATATTGATATATATAGAAATATCGTTTAAACAATTATAGTTAGTAAATTTATTTAAAGTAGAGGCTCAGGATTCTATGTTTTTGCTAAAAATCAATATATTTTCATTGAAAAATATTAGATGTGTCAAACCTGTGGATAAAATGAGGCAGATTTGGGTTAGCCAATTATTGATGTAATCGGAAAAATTACATAAAAGATACTTCCTTTCCCGACTTTACTTTCAACCTTAATCTCTCCTTTATGATTTTTTATTATACCGTAGCTTACCGATAATCCCAAACCGGTTCCCTTTCCTATTTCCTTTGTTGTAAAAAATGGTGTAAAAAGTTTACCCATATTTTCTTCGGAAATTCCCTCGCCGGTATCAGCAAAACTTATCTCTACGGATTTACTCAGCAATTTTGTGGTTATAGTAAGGGTTCCACCCTGTTTCATTGCCTGCTGGGCATTAACAATCAAGTTTGTCAAAACTTGCTGGATTTGATGCGCGTTACCTAATATGTTAGGGATATCCTGTGCTAATTTTTTATCAATTTTTACTTTGTTTATCTCTAACTGGTTTTTAGTAAAAAGCAAAGTATCTTCCAGAACCCTATTTATATCTAAATAGTCAAATTCCGTATCCTTTGATTTACGTGAAAATTCTAGAAGGTTTGCCACAATGTCTTTGCATTTTTTAGATTCTTTTTCAATATAGCCCGCATAAGTAAAAATAGATTGTGAATCTTCGAGAGCTAGATTTTTACAGCCATCTTTAATTTTCATCTTTTCTAATATAAGCTGGGAATATCCCATAATGCCGCCTAAAGGATTATTTAATTCATGCGACACGCCAGCCGCCAACTGGCCTATTGCCGCAAGCTTACCGGACTGTATAAGCTGTAATTGAGTGTCTTTTAAATCCTTATAAGCCTTTTCTAATTCATGAGTCCTTTCTTTTACCTTATTTTCCAGATTGTCGGCATAATCCTGCAATTGCCGGCGGCTCTTTTCCAAGGCCTCTGCCATTTTATTAAATGATTTTATTAGCTCGCCAATTTCATCATTAGACGTTAACTCTACTCTTTGGGACAAGTCACCATCAGCTATCATTGTTGATGATAAAACAAGAGATTTCAAAGAAGCGCTAATACGATTTGAAATAAACAGGGACAAAAATATTATTCCTATAGAAATAAATATCCCTAGTAAAACAATTTCATTTCGCAAAGTTATAATCGGCTTAAAAGCCAAATCAGGACTTTGCATAACTAAAACCGACCAGCCTAAACCCGGGAAATCTTTATATCCTTTGGAATGGGCATAACCTATCAAGGCATTTTTATCATGTTCGTTGATTTCTGTTAAATAACCCTCTTGCCCATCAATTGCCAGCTTTGCCGATTGCATCCCTGTTTCCAGTAAATTCAGGCTAAAAACATGTCCTCGCTCTGCCGCAATAGGAGGGGCGTAAATAACTAATCCATTTTTATCTATAAGCATTATATGTTCGCTAACACTATATTTTTTCTCACCTATTTTTATTTCATTGACCGCATCATGGATTTCTTTTAATTTTAAATGAGCGGCCAATACGCCGATAACTTTATCCCTATTAGAATCAGACGAAACAGGGAGATAAAAACTAATTACTGCTTCTTTATGCAAATCATCCTTATGCAGTTCAGAGACACTAATCTGCCCCGTTAGCGCCTTTTCAAGCTCCATATCAATTCCAATTTTCTTACTCAGTAATTCTACCTTACTGGAAGCTACTATTTCTCCTTTAATATTTATACAATCAATATGTGAATAGCCCGGATGTGCCTGCATTATTGAGCTTAACAAACTAAGAGCATTCTTATTATTATCACCTGTTAGAACTTCATTCATCGTTGGGTTATTAATCCAATGTTCAATATCATGGATTTCATTATTAATATTTTGGTCAATTTTATCCATAGCGTTGCGGGCTGATTCCAAAAGTTTGCGGCCAATCCCATCCCTTAGCGCTTTACGCCCGTTATAAAAACTCATAATTCCGCCTACCAAAAAGGGCACCAAAGAAAGCAATAAAAATAAAATAGTCAATTTGGTTTTTATTTTCACCCAGCCCTTCCTCCTATAGTTAGCTCTAACATAACTATTTCCCAATCCTTCCTTTTATCCTTAGGAAGGGCTGGGTTCATTTAGTTTCTTCCTTTAATAATTTTAAAAATGCGTCTACCACAACTGAGTCAAATTGTTTGTTTTTATTGCTAATAAGTTCATTGATTATTGCTTCATCGGATAGGGCCGTTCTATAGGCGCGGTTGGAACACATAGCATCATACGAATCAACTAAAATAATAATGTTCGTGGATAAACTAATATCATTGCCGGAAATCCCGTCAGGATAACCTTTCCCATCTATTCGCTCGTGATGGTGTAGGACAAGGTTCCTTGCGGAACCAAGGAAATTAAGCGGTTTAAGGATATTTGCTCCTATAACAGGGTGTGTTTTTATTATTTCATATTCTTCAGAAGTAAGGTCTTTTTGTTTATTAAGAATCGATTCACTAATGGCTAATTTACCAATATCATGTAATGTCGCCGCGTATCTTAACGTTACCAATTCCTCTTTATTAAGCTCCAACGCCTTCCCAAGCTTTAGGCAATATTGGGTAACCCGCTGAGTATGGCCTTTTAAATAAACATCACGCGCTTCAGTTAAGGCGATAATAAACTGCATTATTTCTATATAAACATTATTTAAGTTATCAAAAAGCCGGCTGTTTTCAATAGCAATTGCAGCCTGAGTAGAAAGTATCGAAATTAATTCCAAATCAGCCTTTGTGAAAGGGCTATTATCTATTTTTTTCCTGACATTAATCACTCCCAATGCGACCTGAGAACTGACCAAAGGGAATGAGATAACCTCTTCATTTAATCCAAGGGCATGGCTGATAAAAGATTTATCCGGATGGTCATGAGAAAGTTCAGCAAACAGAGGATTCTCATCTATATTTGTTACGAGCAGGGG
>JBDROR010000040.1:0-4959 GCA_043809805.1 bacterium | reverse complement strand
CCCCTTCGGGGTTTCTATTTGCCCTGAAAGGGTATAAAAAATATGGGACAGCCATTTTCTAATCTCCTTTTTCAAACAAACCGGCGAATTGTTTTAACACGTTCTCGGTTATTGAAAAAATAATCTGGTCCGCGAAACAATCAAGGATAACCAAAGCGTTCACACCGGCATCTTCAACTATAATCTTAGATACCCTTCCGCAAAAACTTTTATTCACGATTCTTATATCGTCATAAATTTTAACCAAATTTTCGAGGCCCCAGTCAGGCTCTTTCCCGTTTTTATATTTGAAAAACTGCGTCAGAAGATACATTGTCACCATCCGGTAGCTGGTCTCTTCGCCTGACGCGAAAGGCAGATGGAATTTCACCATCGGTTTAAGCTTTTCCATGATTGGGCATCCGCTTGTGACCATATAAATACCCATCAAGGAACTCAACCCTTTTTGGAGAGGCACATGCTTGATATATGTTCTATCCTTTGTTTCAACGGTTACATCAGCTTCCTGATAAGACACGAAACCCTTAAAAGTATAGATGACGTCAGTAAAAGTCACCGCAATTGGGCAATGCTTATGCTCATTTTCATTAAGCGGACAATTTGGGCATTTTGAATAATTTAATTCCGTCCATGCGGGATATTTTATATCGGAATTCCTTTTTTTAACCAAATTCAGACTCTTATCGTCTAAATTTATATCGAACTCTTTTACGTACATGTCTTTGAATTTAAATTTGTAATTAATATTGATCATTTAAATGTATTTCTTAATCAAATTCAAAAGTTCTTTTGGCTCGCATGGTTTCGTCATATAATCCTTCACCCTCAAGTCCTCCGCTTTAAAGATAGAGGCCGTATCACTCTTCGCGGTAAGCATTATTACCGGTATATGCATAGTTTCCGGGTTGCTTTTTAATCTGTCTAATGCCTCAAATCCATTCATAATCGGCATCATGACATCAAGAATAATCAAATCCGGTTTTTCTCTTAGCGCCGCTTCAAATGCCTCCTGGCCGTCATAAGCAGTAACAACCTCATAGCT
The DNA here is from genome assembly GCA_043809805.1 of bacterium. Taxonomy (GTDB): domain Bacteria; phylum JACRDZ01; class JAQUKH01; order JAQUKH01; family JAQUKH01; genus JAQUKH01. The sequence continues at coordinate 3,917 of JBDROR010000040.1, read as the reverse complement.
GTTTGCTTCCAGTCTCATCTTCATCATTTCTACCAATTGTATTTCGTCATCAACTACTAAGATTTTTTTTTGCATGTTTTTCTCCGGTATGTTTATTTTTTGCGGCATTTTTAACTCCCTATTATGAAACGAATTTAACAATCGGCATTTCAAAAAAATCCCTTAAATTCATTCCTGACAAACCAATTATAAGCGTTTTCGCGCGAGGATAAATCTTTTTAAATGCTGTTAACCCATGTGGCATCCCTTGTTTTGGCCCGCTTTTAACTTCAATAGCCGTAATATTGTTTCCCCTGCGTAAAACAAAATCAACCTCGTCATTACCTTCACGCCAATAATATACTTCGATACCTTCGGAATCCCCTTTATTAACTAAATGGGCTCCAACAGCCACTTCCACAAGCCTTCCCCACATAACAGGATCTCCCCTGTATTCTTCAAAGGTCCGGTTAGACAACGCGGTTAAAAGCGCGGGGTTCAAAGGCAGCCATTTAGGGCTTGAATTTCTTAATCTCAAAGTATTGCCGGACCATTTTTGCAGCCCCCGAATGAGAAACGCCCCTTCCAAAAATTTCTGATAATGAGCAATGGTCACAGTATTCCCAACATCATTTAATTGCCCCAATATTTTTTGATAAGATAAAATCTGGCCGCCGTATTCACAGGATAAAACAAACAACTGCCGTAACAAAACCGGCTTTTCAACCCGATTTAATAGAAGAATATCTTTGGATATAGCCGTTTCAATCAATGAATCACGGATATATTGACTCCAACGATATTCATCATCAATCAAGGATGCTGACGCGGGATACCCGCCAAAAAAAACATACTTCTCAAGCGGCAAACTGAAACAATCTCTCATTTCCTCCCATGACCAATGAGGGAATCTAATCAACTCAAATCTGCCGGCTAAACTTTCATTTAATCCCTTTTGAATTAAAAGCGATGATGACCCCAAAATTACAACATGAATATTATTACCTAATCTATGATCTTCATCCCATAAACGTTTAACCTCATTGGCCCACCGCGCGACTTTTTGAATTTCATCCAAAATCAAAATAACTTTTGCTTTTTCCCCGGCTTTCATTCGCGCCAATTCCCACTGCATAGTTATCCACTGAGTATCGGGAGGAGCCGGTAAATCCGCCGAAGCATAATGAGAGGCAGTTTCAATTTCCTTAATAACCTGTTGTATCGCTGTTGTTTTTCCTACCTGCCTTGGCCCCAGAATTACCTGAATAAACCGTCTTTTTTCTCTCAGACGTTTCGCAATAGTCCCAGCCATAACTCTTTTATACATCTGACGCCTCCTGATTTTGCTCACCATCCTTAGTAATTTTACTCACAGTTCTGAGCAAAGTCAAGCAATTTTTATTTTTGTATTAACAACCTTTTTATTTTCTCCAGCAAATCATTCGCCTCAAACGGCTTTGTGACATAATCATCAGCGCCGACTGAATGACCAGCCTCTTTATCGGAATTCTGGGTCCGGGCCGTAAGCATAATTATAGGAATCTCTTTGTATTTGTCATCGAATTTAAGCATCCTGCAAACTTTATAACCGTCAATTTTGGGGAGCATCAAATCCAATAAAATCAAATCCGGATTTTCTTTTTTAGCCGCTTCAAGCCCCTCCTGGCCGTCATAAGCAGTAACAACCTCATAGCCGTTCGCTTCCAGTCTCATCTTCATCATTTCTACCAATTGTGTTTCGTCATCAACCACTAAAATTTTCTTTCGCATATTTTTCTCCCGCTTTTTTAATCAGCCCCTCTTCGCTACTTGGTATCATCTATATCCTTAAACAGCTTCAATAACGTAATCGGTCAGTTCCAAAAATTAAGGGAGGAATCTTTCTTCGTAGGGGCGAGGCGGTGCCTCGCCCTCCCATTTCGGGCGACCCATCGGGTCGCCCCTACAGTTCGGGATGACAATATTCCGCTCGAAATGACAAGTCACCTCTTTCTACGGCTGATAATCTTTTATCCACCCTTGAATCTTGAGATCATCAGGTTGATGCGAAAAATATCCCTTAATCACCAGTCTTTTAAACTCTTCGTATGGATCATTTTTGTCCCCAGCCTTACGCAGATGCTTCTCGTCATTTAAGTATAAATACAAAATAATCCGGGGCCGGCTAGAAAAACAAAAAAATAACCTGTATCGCTGCAACCCCTGCTTATACCGGCGGTATTTCCTAAGATTGCCTGTCAGTTGATATTCCAGCCGATTTGGGTCTTGTGGAATAATCTCTCGATCGGCTTGACGGATACGATAGGCAAATTTTACAATTTCATGTTGCCCAAATTCTTCATCGCTAAGTTTACCCCGCAACTCTTTTACCTGCTCCTTTAGTTTTGCTATCCGCTGAAAATAAAAATCATGGTATTTCAAAAGGTAATTACTCTCCATCAACTGAGACTCCCTTAAGCAGTGTATCCCATTCCTTATCCCAGACATCCTTTACCGCGTGAAGTTTTTCCGGGGACCTCATAGCATCAACCGCTAAAGCATTGATAAATTCAGCAAATAAAGGATCTGATTCAATAGTATCCAATTCTGTCTTGGGACGAATACTCAGTTTCCTTGGGGTCCCTTCCAATATAACCTCAATGGTGCCTGCGTTTCTAACAAACTCCATTGGTATATCTATCGCGTAACTGCCACCGTGCCTAAACAATTTCCTTACCATCACACTCATCACCAATACCTCCTTCCAGAATAAGTATACACAAGTATATACACTTGTCAAGCCTTTTACGAGCGATTATTTCAACAACCTTTTTATTCTCTCCAGCAAATCCTTCGCCTCAAACGGTTTTGTGACATAATCATCAGCGCCGACTGAATGGCCAGCCTCTTTATCGGCATTCTGGGTCCGGGCCGTAAGCATAATTATAGGAATCTCTTTGTGTTTCGTCATCAACCACTAAAATTTTCTTTCGCATATTTTCCTCCCGCTTTTTTAATAAGTTCCTCTTCGTTCCCGCCGTCATCCGGATATGTGGAGCATCCTAAGTTTAATTTAAACTCATCAGCCAAATTCCTGCTGTTCAAATAACCCTCAACTGCCTGCTCTAATCTGCCTTCTACTCTCAAAGCGCTTTCTTTATTACAGTCAATCAAAACAATCAATTCCTCAGAATCTTTAAAAATAATATCCGCTTTTTGACGAAGAGTTCCCTTCAATATGCCTCCTATATCTTCTAAAATCGAACGCATTTTTTTGCTGGTTAACTTCTCTTTTAATTTATTAAAGCCGGCTATAGAAATAAGTATCAGGGACATCTTTAATCCGCCTTCCGACGCTTTTTTTATCCCGCTTCTGGCATATTCCTTAAAGACATACCCGGTAGTATATTTCGGAACGGTGAACGTGAATTTTGTTCCTTTTCCGGATTCGCTTTCCACCCGAATCCTGCCATTATGCATTTCGACAATTCCTTTAGCAATAGAAAGTCCAAGCCCTGTTCCTTTCTCGCCGGAGCCGGGCACCCTGCCAAACTGCTGAAACTTGCTAAACAGCTTTGGCAGATCGTCTTTGGAAATACCTATGCCTGTATCTGCCACCGAACATTCCACTATTTCCTCTTTTTCTTCAACGGAAATTTCTATATAACCTTTTTCCGTAAATTTCACCGCGTTGGCTACAAGATTGATAAAAACCTGAATCATTTTATCCGCGTCCGCGTATATTTCTATCCCTTCTTTGGGCAAACTTACTCTCAATTCCAATCCTTTTTCTTTTGCATTAGATTCAAAAGAAGTAGCGACCTTTTTTATCAAACTCGTTATTTCAATTAAACCTTTCATTAACTCCGTCTTGCCCGCCTCAATCTTGGATATATCAAGCAGGTTGTTTATGATTCGGGTTAACCGGTCCATATTGTCTTTTGCGGTAATTAAAACTC
>JBDROR010000039.1:0-3955 GCA_043809805.1 bacterium | reverse complement strand
ACAACATTGCCAATAAAACCAACCACCTCAATAGGCACGCCTTTTGCTACGCAGGGCGAAGTTATTGCCAAAAAAGCGTCTCCAGCACCAACACGATCAACAATCTTAGTAGATAAAACAGGGGTGTTATAAATTTTATTTTCTCCTTCATATGCTACTGACCCGCGATGACCACGAGTGATAATTAATTTTTTCGTATTAATCAGTTTTAAAATTTGATCAATAACTTCTGGGATGTCGTTATCTTTTTGGTGTACAGCTAAACGAACTTCCGGTTCGTCAATACAGATATAATCCGCGCGTGGATATTTTGTAACTAAATTAAATCCAGTATTAGCGCTGTTAGTCTGAGTATTAACTGCTAAAAATTTAGCTTTTTCAATTAATGTGGCAATGATATTTTTATCAAAAAAACCATGGCCGTAATCATTAACTACTACTAGATCATATTGAGGAAGAATGTCTGCTAAATAATCAACTATCTGCTGGGAAACATCTTCCGGCAGGTACCTATCATCAAAATAATATATTTCAAACATTTTAGTAAAGAAGGCTGATTCTATAAATCTTCTTTTTACAATTGTTTGACCGTCATTATCATAAAAAAACTTGGAAATAATGTTCGGTTTCAATTTATTTTTAATAAATTCTTCGTAGCTATTTTTTTTGCCTAAAGCTGTCACTAAATGGACGTTATCGCAAAAACCGGCGAGATGATTGGCGCTAGCTAACGCGCCGCCTGCGAAAATTTCCTTATTTGAATATTTAGTAGCTACCAAGTTGTCTTTCGGGGTTTTACCCATAGCCTTGCAGTAACAATATTCGTCGATAATCACTTCTCCGATAACTAAAATTTTCATCTCACGCAAGCTTTTCAAAATATCGATAATGTCTTTAGCGTTGTATTTAGCGCTAAATTTCTTTAAGAAATCTTTAACTTCTTGAGGATAAATATCAAAATAATTTTTTAAAAAATTAGTGGAACTGAAAGTTGACTCGTAACTAAACTTAATTTCTCCACCGACCGACTTTACTGCTTCTGCTTCTTTATAAAGATTTCTATTTGGATCCTGTAAAGCAGGTTCATATTCCTGATCTTTAAAATAAATATTAGGCTTTATTTTTTTTAATAATCCAATCGCTGAAAAGTCATGATTAATTGTTACATAATCAACAATTTGCATATTTGCCAGAGTCTTGGCCCGTACAGGAGCCGGGAAAATCGGCCGGCCAGGGCCCTTATTAACAAATTCATCGGCTGTCACGCTGACAATCAAAACATCGCCCTCTCTTCTGGCTGCCTCAAAATGATATATATGGCCAGGATGAACCAACTCAAAGGCCCCGTGGCATTGGACTACCTTTCTACCTTCGCTTTTCAATCTAGCCACTATTTCGGCCAATTCATCGGGAGTTTTAATTTTTTGATTGATTAAATCAGACATATTTATAGGTTAGTTATCGCCCAAATTTCTAAACCACTCCTTAGTTGCTTCAGCAATAGATTCAGGCGTCCAAACTGGAGCCTCCTGCCAATAATCAATGTTGTCTAATAAAACTTTAATTCCTTCTTCCAAAGGGATCTTCGGCTTCCAGCTAAGCATTTTTTTGATTTTGGAAATATCGGCAAAGGTGCAGTCTGGTTCGCCAGGACGTTTTGGTATATGAATAACTGGTCCACCGCCTAAAAGTTCAACAATATGATTAACGCTGTACGTACCACCACTGCCTACATTTAAAACTTCATTGCTTATATTTGACTCTGCTGCCATTAACAAAGCATTTACCACATCTGTCACGAATGTAAAATCTCTCGTCTGAGCGCCATCGCCGACAACAGTGAAGGGCTTATTGTGAAGTTTCTGAGCCAAGAAAACGCCGAAGACTGCACCATAGGCTCCAGAAGTTCGCGAACGGGGACCATAAACATTGAATGAGCGGAGAGATAATACAGGAAGTTTGTAAAGCCTACCCCAATGCAGCACGTATTGCTCGCCTAGATATTTAGTCAGAGCATAAGGATATTCAGGATTGGCATCAGCTGTCTCTGGCGTCGGAACAATACCGGAAATGCCATAACAACTTGAAGAAGCCATATAGATAAACCGCTTTATGCCTGCCAGTCGAGCCGCTTCCAATACACTGATGGTGCCGTCAACATTAGCACGGTGATAATCCATGGGTCGCTGAACGGAAGACACAATATCTGCTAAAGCGGCCAAATGAAAGACCCAGTCAACGCCTTTAAAGCAATCCTTTATTTTGTCATTAAACTCAGAAATGTCAAGCTGGATCAATCTTAAATTTGGATTATCTTTTAAGTGAGCGAGGTTCTCTAATCGGCCAGTAATAAGATTGTCCAGAATCAAAACTGAATGTCCTTTTTTTAAAAGGAGTTCAGTTAAATGACTGCCTATGAACCCTGCTCCGCCGGTAACGATAGTTTTCATATTAAAGTATTCTTTTAAAAAATTGTTCTTTTTAAAAGCTATTCTTTTTTCTTAACAAATAATCTGTTTTTAAAACCTATGAATATTGTTCTTAAAAGAATCGAGATTAGATAGAATTGGAAAAAATAGAAAAAAGGATCTAATGGATAGCGAAAACGGTGATTAGCGTCAGCTAAAAAGGCCAAAACAGAAATATGAATAACACATACTAAAAATGCTATTACTATTTCCGGAGGCAAACTTCTCCATTTAATAATCAAGAAAGGTAGAGAGATCAAAAATAACAAAAATAAAGCTATACTAAACCATTTCATACCAATATTATGGGTGTGGAATATTTTGTCAACGACAGGATAATCTATTATTGTTTCTACCCCAGAATCTGTTATTTTATCTTTGGATATCAAAGTGTTTAACTCAGCTATACCAAGAAGGTTATTTTTAAAATTTATGCTGAACGATTTTAAATAAACTAAGGTATTTCTTGTCATTATCTCAATATATATTCGGTCCATTATCTCAAGGTAAGAAAGTTCTATTTCGGGATGCCCAGAAAGATACTCTTCGGTTACTTCATAAAGCTTTCCCAACCTTTCTCTCTTCCCCGCATTAGTCTCTGAAACTCCCTGGTATTTTTCTAAAAGTTCAGGATAGTTTGAATTTTCATAATAGAACGCATCGGGTATTAAATCAAGATAGGCTATGTTAAAGAAAGAACCATAAGTGGTTCCCATTTGGAACGGCTGGAACAATGCGCTATATATAATAAGAACAATAAGCAATGGGAGGAAATATCCGAAATTCCATTGCCAGAATTTTTTATCTTTTAGCCTAAAACCTGGAATTATTCTTTTCTTCACAACAAAAATAATCAAGGGCATTAGAATAAATAAAACAATAAATTCTATTCTAATGAAAACCAAAATGAGACCGATCAGTCCTACTAAAATAGCAAACAAAAATTTAAAATACCTTGCTTCTTTAGCAGCCAAAGACGCAAGAATTACCAATAAAACCGCGAAAAGGGCAGCCAAAGAATCTCTCAGAATAGTATGTTCCAGCCATAAAGCAATCCAGCTGGAATAAGTAAGAATGGTAACAAAAAAGGCTAAGGGTAAATTTATTTTTCTGAAATAATAAAACACTATTAGGGCGGTAATTATGCCAAGTATATGTTGAATCAATACCGGACCTGCAACCATGTTATTATTTATTTTGTCAAAAAACATTAAAAATAAAGAATAGAGAGGACCGGTTTGGCTAAAAAAATTAGTAAAGGATTCCGAGAGTTGTTCTACCTGGGGAAAATATCTGCCCTCAGCATCTGCCCCTACCAGACCAGGCCCAAAAACAAAATAAACTAAAATTCTGGGTAAAATTAAAAAAAACAACAAAAGACCTAAAATAAAAATACTTTTTTTGTTTTTTAACATTGTCATAACTTAAACCTCATCAAACATTTTGTGTCTCACCCATCTAATTAAAGTAAATTCAGGAAGCCAACT
>JBDROR010000038.1:0-4123 GCA_043809805.1 bacterium | reverse complement strand
CCACTGTTGAAATTGCTGCAAATAAATATTCCACTCTTGCGGTTAGTTTGTTAAATGACCCGCAAAAAATATTTACTGACGGCGATACTGTAGATCATAAAGGTGAAAATTTGAATTATATTGTTCCTTTTGTAATTGATTGGAATAATGACAAAAAAAGAGATTTAATAATTGGTGCTGAGAATGGGAATGTCTATCTGCATAAAAATTCAGGAATAAATGAGAATCCAGTGTTTAGTTTTCCGGAGGAGCTGAGAGCTAATGATTTTAGAATAAATGTTGGAGGTTTTTCTGTTCCTTTTGTAGTTGATTGGAATAATGACAACAAGAAAGATTTCATTGCCGGTTCTTTAGACGGGAATATCTATCTTTACATAAATGTTGGTGAAGATAACAACCCTTTATTCAATGATACTACAGGAATTATTCAAGGGAAACCGATTATAGCCAATGGAAATAATATAAATGTAGGGAATGATTCGTCTCCTTTTGTAGCAGATTGGAATGATGATCATATGAAAGATTTATTGATTGGTGCTGGTGATGGAAATATTTATCTCTATCTAAATACTGGTATGGACGAATCACCTCAATTTAATAACACGGCGGAAATTACTCAAGGAAGAGCAATTAAAGCGCACGAAGGCATAGATCTTAATGTTGGCAGCTATGCCAAACCATTTGTTGTTGATTGGAAAAACAATGACGGCATAGAAGATTTAATTGTCGGCAGTGGAGACGGTAATGTATATTACTACTTCAATCACGGAACTGAAACAGTGCCAATATTCTCTGAAAGTAAAAGAGAGAAAATACAAAATTTGGTTGGGGATATAAATGTGACAGGTTATTCCGCTCCGTTTGTAATTGACTGGAATATGGATAAATCTCTTGATTTAATAATTGGAAATTTGCATGGGAACTTATATCTTTATCAATCAGAACCCGGACAACATCCGCTTCAGGACTGTGATTTGAATAATTCAAATGGACAAAGAGTTATAGATGGAGAAGACCTAATAGAAATTCAATGGTCCTTTGGCAGTGAGCCTGGCAGTCCGAATTGGAATTCCGCGGTAGATTTTGATGACAATTTGGTCATTAATGGTAATGATTTGATAGATATTTTTAGTATAAATTTTGGGAAAAGTTATTAAGGCTTTTAGTCCTGAGGAAAATTGATATATGTCTGGGATTGTTACTGTGTTAAAGATTGTTCCTAATATAATATTGCTATACTCCTTAATTATTGGAGGCATAGGGTGTTCTAAAAAAGCAGTAACTTCATCTCAAGAGCAAGATACTGCCTCTATGCAAGTGCAAGATACTACTTCTGCACAAGCGCGAGATACTGCCTCTGTGCAAGCGCAAGATACTACTTCTGCGCAAGCGCAAGATACTACGGCAACAAAAACTATTTCTTTTTCTCCCGATAATTCTAATCCCGGAAGTAATTCAGTAATTATGGCTGAGAATAAAATCAGCGGAGACACTCTTGAGATAGATATTAAAGCAAATATAATATCCGCTAATGTATTTGGAATTGCGTTCCACCTAAATTTTAACTCTTCTATCCTTGTTTATGATGGATATACTCATGGCAGCTTATTCGAAAACGTAGGATCTCCTGGATATCAAATCTCTTTAAAATCCGGGGCAAGTAACGAATTACTTATTGGTATTTCTCAAGGGCCTGGAGAAACGGGAGTAAATGGCAGCGGCACATTTATTACTCTTCGATTTAAAGTAGTTGCAATTGGCGCTAGTACATTAACATATACTTACCAAGAATTAGAGGATCCGCGGACACTTCCCATTTTAGGCATTACATGGGATGGCGGGACAGTTGTCGTCCAATAGGTGTATCAGCTGGCAGGGTATGGCAATGGCATTTAGTTCGGTTTCTGTAGTAAGCAATTCACTAGATACATGCCCCCTGTGAAAAAATAAAAATTTTGCAAATTTTGGGGAATCTGGTATCATACTTAACGTGAGATCAAAAAAAGTGTTTTTCCTAACCTTATTTTTTGGGCTTAGTTTTGAGCTCTTAATTGGTTCAGGCGGTTATGAAGAAATTACTTATTTGCTTAAAAGTCGTGACAGCGATATTAGGAGAAAAGCTGTAATAGCTTTAGGTGACTTGAAAGATAGCCGTGCAACGGCAAGTCTCATTGAAACATTCCAGGATAGTAATGGAAATGTCCGTGAAGAAGTAGCGACGGCTTTATGTAAAATAGGCAAACCCGCGATAATGCCTCTCATAGAAGTACTCAGGGATGATAATAGCAATGTTCGGGAAGGATCCGCAAAAACTTTGGTTAATATGGGTAACGCTGCGGTGGATTTGCTTATTTTAGAACTCAACAATTCTTTTAGTTCTTTCCATAATGAGGTGATGAGTGTGCTCGTTACAATAGGCGGTTCGGCAGTGGAGCCTCTTATTGATATGCTTAAAAATGAAAGCGAGAGTGATGTTAAATTAAAAGTAGTTGAGATTTTGGGTAAAATAGGGGATAACCGCGCGGTTGAACCTCTTATAGGTTTTTTGACATATCAGGATGATATATTTCTTCGATGGGGTGCGGCGGTAGCATTGGGCAATATTAAGGATGTCCGCGCGGTAAGCCCGTTAATTGAATCACTTAGGAATGAGGAAGGCGGCGTCCGTTTGGCGGTATTGGAATCTTTAGGCAAAATCAAAGATAAACGCGCAGTGGAACCGCTGGTTGATTTACTTAAGAAAGATGAAAGTATTCAGACTGAGATAATAAAAAGTTTGGCTAATTTAATGGATGACACTGAGTTTGAATCGTTTATTATTGCGTTCGAGGATAAAATTAGTAATGTATCGGAAAAACAGTAATAAGTGGAGAGTGATTGTGTGTGTGTCCGTTTATTGTCATTCCGAACGAAGTGAGGAATCTTATACTGACAATTGCGCGATTAAAATGACGATTGTTACGGAGATTTTCAGATGAACCCAGCCCCTCATAAAATAACTGGACGGGTTTTAAAATAAGATGGCTTTTTAATAAACATAAGGATATTATTTAATGATGAGAATAGAAGTGAGGGGCTGGGTGAAAAATATGCCGTTTTGTTTGTTGATTCTGTCGGTTTTATTTTTTAACATCTTGTCTATTCCGGTTTCAGCAGGAAACCTGACTGCCGTCAGGCAGGTTAAGCCGGCAGTTATTTATGGAAAAAATGATTTTGTTTTGAAAAATCCTTCAGGAATCGCTGTTCATAAAACCACAAAGAATATCTATGTGGCCGATACTGTCAATGGAAGAGTATCGGTTTTTAATCCTTTAGGCCGGTTTCTTTTTTATTTTGGGAAAAAGGGGAAGGGGGAAGGACAATTCATTTTGCCTTATGATATCGCGATTGGCCCTGATGGGACTGTCTATGTTAATGATCTGTCATCATGTTTTATTCAGGCTTTTGATTCTGATGGAAAATTTAAATTTCATTTTGGCGGACCGGGCACAAAAAAAGGCCAATTTATTTTACCTTTTGGTTTGGATGTGGATATGAATGGTTCTGTCTATGTGGTTGATGTTGAAAGTAACACTGTGCAAATTTTTACGGGGCAAGGTCTTTTTTTAAAGCAATTTGGCCGGGGTGGAGCAAGAAATGGCGAATTTTCCCAGCCTTCGGATGTTGCCGTGGATAACGAAGGAAATATATATGTGGTTGAAATGCGTAACTGTCGTGTGCAGGTATTTGATAAAGAGGGTAATTATAAGTTCAAGTTTGCCCAGTCCGGTTCCGGAACAGGTGATCTTTCCTCCCCAAAAGGGATAGCTGTATCTTCTGATGGCACAATATATGTCAGTGATTCAGGTAATAATCGGATCTCTGCTTTTTTAAAAAATGGGTTATTTCTGGAGTTTCGCGGGGAAAGAGATGAATTAAAAGGAATAGAAAAAATAAACATTGACGATGAGAATTATTTATATGTTTCTGATTCACAAAATGACCGAATAAGAATTTTTAGTGTAAGAAACAAAAATTAACCACAGAGAACACGGAGGAACCATTAAATAGTAATGAGTTCTCTGTGGTCTCTAAATTATCAATCTTAACCACAGAGAACACAGAGAAACCTATAAATACTAAC
>JBDROR010000037.1:0-2626 GCA_043809805.1 bacterium | reverse complement strand
ATCTCTTCGGAGGGGGAAATTCGGTCAGGCAGATTAAGTTTCTTTTTTAGGTAAGTCAGATATTTTTCTACTTCTTTTTCCTCAATCGTAACTCTACGCGGCGTTATCTCGCCAAATTCGACAGGAGTTATGCAGCCATCTCCAAACTCAATGTAATGCACAAGGCCGCTATCAGTCATTGTCTCTCCATAGCCAGTAACTGTTGCATGTTGTCCGGTACGTTCGAGAAGGCTTTTCTTATTGGACTGAAATATAACTGGAGTGCCGATAGGATATTTTGCTGGTGAGGTAGAATTATTAATTTCCTTCATTTGATAATCTCCTTTCAACTATAGATTATTTGATATTATGATAAAGATCGAAGCAAAATACCACAATAACACAAAAAAATAAAAAAATCAATAAGTCTTGCAGTAAGTGCTCACTATTACATCTAAAATAGCTAAAGTCAGTTAAATTCTAAATTTTCTTAGCGAGGGTGTCATAGTCCTCATGGCAGTCGCAACTGGCGAGAGGACGAGATACCCCAATTGTTTTTCGTGTTTAGATACACCATTTCCGGTGTCACAGCCATCGCTCTGCGGAGCTCCGGACTATGACACCTTACCGCACTTACTAATCGGGGCTCTATAATAATAAGTGTGGGTGATAAACCAAAAAGGTGGCATAATATAAAGAGATATTAACCATTTCACATAAATATCTCAAAACTATGCGCACCTTTACCCATAATTCTATGGCATCTTTGTTACATTTGCAAGGGGTCATCATTTACAAAATTACTGAAGACAATGAAAAATTTACAATTAAAATCGGACAGCCAAGGGCACCATCCAAATGTATTCATTGCGGTTCCTCAAACTTTATCAAAAATGGCAAAAGTCGAGTTCGAGTTTTACGACACGGAGTAGCCATTAATGGAAAGCCAATATTCTTGAATTGGAGTTCTAAAAGATTCAGATGTAAAAATTGTAGAAAATCTTGGACTGGCAAACCGCCAGATTACTTGGTTTCAGGCAGAAAACATTCTACTAGACATTGCAGAAGCCAGGCTCTGCGCACATTGCAGACCAATAGTTTTAACAATACAAAAAAGCAAACAGGACTGTCGTATACAGTACTTCGAAATATATTGCATGATTTTATGGAATCAAAGCCCTTGATTGATATACCGAAGAAAGGCCGGTTGATATTAGGCATAGATGAACATGGCAGAGCAAGGAGGAAATTAGCAACCACTGTTACTTTAATCAGTCCTGAAAAAAAATTATTGGGACTAATTCCAGAGGCTACTAGCGCTAAATTGGAGGAATGGGTGAAAAAAAATATGACCTATAATCAAAGGATTAGAGTAAATGAAATCAGTATGGATATGCCAAAATCGTTAAGAAAACAAATAAAAATATTATTTCCAAAATCTAGATTTGTTATAGATCATTTCCATGTGATAGCCTATCTAAACAATCTCATTAGAGATGAATATCAATTTATGATTAAGTATGGAAATTTAAAAAAAGAAGACAAAGAAAAATTACCACGCAGGGCGGCTAAAGGATTTGGTATCATACGTCTATTATATCAAGGAGGAAAATATTGGAAAAAGAATGAGAAAGAAAAAATTAAAATAGTTTTTAAACTGATGCCGCGAATAGCAGAGCTATGGTATGCAAAAGAAGAAGCAAGAGCAATTTACAGAGAAAGCATAGATAAAAATGAAGCCAGAAAAAGATGGGGATATGTTCTTTCTTTAATGCCTCCTGTAGCCAAGCGTACTCTGAAAACTCGTCTGGAAGAAATACTAAATTATTTTGATAACAGAACCACTAATGGATTCACAGAAGGAATTCATACCAAAGTTAAATTGTTAAAAAGGATAAGTTTTGGGCTTAAAAACCCTCAAGTTTATGTCGAAAAGCTTGAATTTGGTTTTGTTAAGCCAAATAGGCTTATCCACAACCACACATGTTGACAAAGAGCCGTTGTTTTATTGAGTTGTACGTGATAAAATTAAATATAATTGTGTAATTTGATTCTAATGAGTATTCTTAGTGATTTAAATTCCCCCTGTCCCCCCTTTCCGCCAAAGGACGGACACGGTGCGAAAGGGGGAAACGACAGTGGCTAATTAGTTTATGACTTTATGGACTTTACGACTTTATAGACTTCGCGTATGTTTTTACTAATAAATAAACCTAAGGGGATCACCTCGCATGATGTAATAGCTAGGTTGAGGAGGATAACAAATATAAAAAAAATAGGACATGCAGGGACGTTGGATCCAATGGCCGAAGGGCTTTTAATTGTTGGAATAGGGCGGGAATCAACAAAGAAATTAGGAGAAATTGCAAAAGATACTTCTAAAGTTTATGAAGCGGAAATTTATTTAGGAAAAGAAACAGATACTTATGATGCGGAAGGAAAAGTTATAAGCGAAGTAGAATGTAATGTGGATGATAAAGAAATAGCGAGTGTTTTGAAGAAATTTCAGGGTGAGATAAAGCAAGTGCCTCCTATATATTCCGCTATAAAAATCGGCGGCCGCAAAGCGTATGAATTAGCGAGAAAGGGTGAAAAGGTACAATTAGAGCCGAGGGATGTTGAGATATATGATATAAAAATATTAGGG
>JBDROR010000036.1:0-2344 GCA_043809805.1 bacterium | reverse complement strand
CTTAATTAAACCATTTTTTGGATTCCATCCAAGAATTTTTCTCGCCTTAGTGGAGTTTAAATATTGATTCTTAATTTCATACCTGGCTTCATTAAGAACCGTATAATTTGTTTTTTTCTCCATTAATTCATAAATATTTTTAACTAATTTTATTACAGTAATAGGATTCCCATCGCTAAAATTAAATGCCTTTCCCTCCAAATTTTTCTTTTTTAATTGTTCCGCAAGCATTATATAACCGTTAACAATATCAGAAACATAGACATAATCCCTGGTAAACTTCCCATCACTTCTGATCATCAGCTTTTCGTCCGAAATAGCGCATCTAATGGCTTCAGGAACAATTCTTGAAAAATTAAAATCCCCCGGCCCAAAAATGTTGCCGCATCTTGTCGCTGCCGCAGGGACACCATATGTATGGTAATATGTATAAGCGATTAAATCAGCGCAGCTCTTTGAAACATCATAAGGATGTTCTCCAGCCAATGGAGTATCTTCACAGTATGGTAGTTTTTTAGCGCTGCCATAAGCCTTGTCGCTGGAGGCTATAATGACTGCTTCAACCTGTTTGTTATTTCTGCAGGATTCAAGGACGTTCCATGTCCCCCTTATGTTGGTAGAAAACGCTTTGGTTGGATTTTTAACACAATCTCCTACGAGGGCACTGGCAGCCAAATGGAAAATAAATTCAATTTTATTTTCCTTTATGGTTTTAGAGACAAGCGCAAAATTCGCGACACTGCCTTTGATTACTTTAATTTTGTCTAATTCTTTTTTTGATAGGATTGTCTCTTTTCGATAGGTTTTAATGTCCAATCCCCAAATTCTTGCGCCGCAATTTAACAATGTCCGTGTCAGATTAGAACCTAAAAAACCCTCGTAGCCGGTAATAAGAACTTTTTTCTTTTGCCAAAAGCTGTTACGCATAATCTTCTTACCAAACTTTCCATGGAGGACGAGACGTTTTCCATAAACTATTCAATACTTCCAATTCACGATAAGTATCAACACATTGCCAAAATCCATCGTGGAAATAAGCCATTAATTCACCCTTTTTGGATAAATTTTCCAGCGCTTTACCTTCCAAAAAACAATTATCATCTTTTTTAAGATAATTTAAAAATTCTTTTTTAAAAACAAAAAAACCCCCATTAACCAAACCTTGACTTACCTGGGGCTTTTCATAAAATTTAGTAACTTTATTGTCTTTGATAACTAATTCTCCAAACCGCGAAGACGGATGAACCCCGGTAATCGTTCCAATCTTCCCATGCGAATGATGAAAATCAACTAACTTTCGCATGTCGATATCGGCTACCCCATCGCCATAAGTTACCATAAACAAATCAGTATCAATATATTTCTCAATTTTTTTTATTCTGGCGCCTGTCATCGTTTCTTCACCAGTATTGACTAGTGTTACGTTCCAATCGCATTCCTCATGTTTATTATGAAATTTCATTTCATTTCGGTCGCCTAAACAAATAGTAAAATCATCACTCATTGCTTCATAATTCAGAAAATATTCTTTAATCATGTTTCCTTTATACCCAAGACAAAGGATAAAGTCTTTAAACCCATAATGAGCATAAACCTTCATAATATGCCAAAGAATTGGATTTTCACCGACATTCACCAAGGGTTTAGGACGAAATTCAGTCTCCTCCTTCATCCTTGTCCCCCTTCCCCCGCAAAGAATAATAACCTTAATTTTTTCGTTTTTCATACTGCATGAATTATATCAAAATTTATCAAATTTGCAAATAAATTTTCGATTGACATTTATTTTAATGTCGGATAGAATTAAAGAAATGAATTTTACAGAAACTGCGATTCATATTGTTGGGGTTCCTATAACCTGGAATGGTGTTTTCAATTGGTTGTTTGTTATAGCGTCTACGTTTACATTATTCGCTGCCGTTGCGTTACAGATAATCCAATCAATAAAAAATTGGAAAAAAACTTGTAAATGACCGCGATTGTTGTTATTCCCACTTATAACGAGGCAAGCAACATAGCATCTCTTGTCAAAATAATTCTTAATTTTAATCTTAATCTGGGCGTTTTAATTGTGGATGATAATTCTCCCGACGGAACAGGGAAAATTGCCGAGGATCTTGCTAAACAATATCCGCAGGTATCTGTTATTCATCGCCCGGAAAAACAAGGACTTGGACGGGCATATATTGAAGGATTCCAATGGGCAATAAAACAAAAACCTGATTACATAATCGAAATGGACGCGGATTTTTCGCATAACCCTGAAAGAATACCCGAGTTTCTGAAACACATCAAAGATTACGACCTTGTTATAGGCTCCAGATACTTTAACGGCCTGGTCAGT
>JBDROR010000035.1:0-15175 GCA_043809805.1 bacterium | reverse complement strand
ATCGGGATGACGCGCATCGCGGCGTTTCTGGATTCCAATGGATATCAAGTCCGTATAAAAAATATCGCCTTAAAAATGCTTTTAAACCCAAAATATGATCCGGAAAATTTTATAAAAAATATCAATGTGGAATTTCTTTTTGGAATTGACCTGCATTGGCTCCCACACGCTCATGGAAGCTTGGAACTAGCCAAAATTGTAAAAAAATACCATCCAAATAAACCTATTGTTTTTGGCGGATTATCTTCATCTTATTTTCATGAAGAATTAATCCAATATCCTCAGGTCGACTTTGTTATTCGCGGCGATTCAACTGAAATACCGGTTTTAAATTTAATGGATGCCCTTAAAACAGGCGGGGATTTATCCGCAATACCAAATCTTACATGGAAAAAAGACGGGAAAGTAATCGTGAATAAAATGACACATATTCCCGCGGCGCTTCAGGACGTCTCTGCAAATTATAAATATATCATAAAATCAGTAATAAAATACCGTGATCTGTCAGGACATATGCCGTTTCATTATTGGGTATCCTATCCAATCACCGCTATTATGACAGCTCATGGATGTAAATATAATTGCCTTACCTGCGGAGGTTCAGCCGATGCGTTTGAAAAAGTTTGCAGCCGGAAAGAACCCGTATTTTTCTCGCCTGAATCCGTTATAAGGACAATACAAAATGCCAACCGGATTATTAAAGGCCCAATTTTTATTATCGGCGACCCATTCCAACCCGGCAAAGAATACGCGTGGGAACTCGTCCGTCTTTTAAAAAACGCAAGGATTAAAAATCAGCTTCTTCTTGAATTTTTTGTTCCCCCTTCAAGGGAATATATTAAAGCGGCAAAAGAGGCTGTCCCGACAATCAGCGTGGAAATTTCCCCCGATTCGCATGATGAAAAAATAAGACGGGCTTACGGGCGGCCTTACACAAATGCCGAATTAGAACAGATGATTGAGGACTGTGTCGAATTTAACTATCACAAAATTGATATATTTTTCACTATTGGTTTGCCGATGCAAACAATGAAATCCGTTGATGAAACAATTAATTACTGCGAATACCTGATGGATAAATATAAAACGCATACTGACAAAGTTTTTCTTTATATTTCACCGCTTGTGCCTTTTATTGATCCCGGAAGCCCCGCGTTTGAAGAACCGGAAAAACACGGTTACCGTATTTTTAGAAAGACTCTTGAAGAATACCGGACGGCTTTATTAAATCCAAGTTGGAAGGACATGATGAGTTTTGAAACAATATGGATGACTCGCGACGAAATTGTGCAAAGCACCTACCGCGCGGCAGACAGGCTTAATCAATTAAAGCTTAAATACGGACAAATCTCTGAAAAAAGGGCCGGGGAAATTGATCTATCAATCAAAAAATCCATTGAAATTATAGCAAAAATCGACCAAATTAAACAATTAAGCGATCCTGAACAGGTTCAGACAGAACTTCTAACAATAAAACCGCTGATTGACCGGCTTAACCGAGATATCCTTTGCGATAAAAGAGAACTCGACCGGCCGTTATTTTTCAAAGGAATAAAAATCCCGCGTACGGTCCAAAACTTCTTGGGAGATATTCACATATTTTTCAGCAGGATAAGACACCTTTCTAAAATTCTAAACTTCCGTTCACCTTTTCAACCATAACTTTTTAAGTTCATCAGTTATTTGAAAATAGCTTTCATCGTATTCGCTCATTTTTTCATTATCTGTTGATTTCGATTTCTTTTTAGTCCTGGCAAAAAAATCAGCGATACTTGTCACTTTCGCGCCTAAACCGCGCGTATAGTACTTTATTTCATTATCATCCGTAATTACAACTATTTCACGAGGATTTTTCGAGTCCTCAACCATCCGCTTAATTTTATCATCAGCCGTCTCATCCTGAGTAAAAATCACACCTTTCCCCACATTTTCATATGGAGAAAAAATATTCATTTTTCCATCAAATACAATCGTAAGTTTATTATTACTGCTTCCGGCTAATTTATATTTTTTTATCAAAGCAATCAGCCGCTCCCTCCCTGCCTGAAGATTATTATCCTCACAAAGGGAAAGCCTATGCATCGCATTATACCCATCTACTATAAAATGTTTGGACATATAATACCCCATCACTAAAAACTAAATATATTTTCCACTCTTGACAAGACAGTAAAAATTTGATATATATTAAGTCCTTTGAGTTTATTTCCCCCCTTTGGAAAAGGGGGATTAAGGGGGATTTTTTAATAAAAGTCATCAAATCCCTCCTAACCTCCCTTTTTTAAAGGGAGGAATTAGTAGATTGGAGAATATTATGCCAACATACGACTATGAATGCGAAAAATGCGAATATGTTTTCGAACAATTCCAAAAAATAAACGACAAACACCTTGAAACCTGCCCAAAATGCCATGGCAAAGTTAAACGGCTCATTAGCGCAGGCGCTGGAATTATCTTCAAAGGAAGCGGCTTTCACGGCACTGATTATCGCAGTTCAAATTATAATAAAGAAGCTAAAGCTGACACAAACACGCCGCCGGCAGCGTGCCCTAAAAAAGATTCCAGCCCCTGTTGCGAAGGATGCGGGAAGAAATAATCTTTTCAACTAATTTTATATCAACATTGTCTTTTATTATTACTTTCCCTATTGAAGTGGGAAGTATAAACCGCGTTTCTCCATGAACAAATTTCTTATCATGTCTCATTGTTTTAATAATTTCAGCAACATTCCCATTTCTTATCTTCACAGGTAACCCTGTTCTTTTCAATAGTTCTTCTAACCGTAACAAAGTCTCCAGCGGACAAAGTCCAAGTTCAACCGCGATTTCAGCGGCACAAACCATGCCAATAGAAACTGCCTCACCATGGCGGTAAGAATATCGGCTTGATCCTTCCAACGCGTGCCCAACGGTATGGCCAAAATTCAAAATCGCGCGTTTACCGGTCTTATCCAATTCATCTTTACTGACAATATCCGCTTTTATTCTATAACAAGTTACAACTACGTCCTCAAGTATATTATAATTAAGTTTTATTATTGAACTAATATTTTTCTCTAAAAACTCAAAAAGTTTCCTGTCGTAAATTATACCGTATTTTATAACTTCCGCCAATCCGGATTTTAATTCTTTTTCGGGAAGTGTCTTTAACATTTTAACATCGGCAAAAACCAGCTTTGGCTGATAAAAGGCGCCTACAAGATTTTTTACATTGAAAAAATTAACACCAACCTTGCCTCCGACCCCGGAATCAACTTGAGATAAAAGGCTTGTAGCTGCCTGCACACAATTTATCCCGCGGCGATAACTTGCCGCGACAAATCCAGCCAAATCCCCAATTACTCCCCCGCCCAATGCAATAATGAACACTTGTTTTTCCAAACCATCAAATTTTGTCAGCTTTTCTAATAAAAATTCCCAGTTCTTCAAATTTTTTTCTTCTTCACCATCAGGCAAAACAATATTTTGGACATTAATTTTATTTTTAACTAAGGCTTTTTTAACCTCCTTTCCATAAATTCGGTTTAGCGGTTTATTGGTTATTAAAAAAGCATCTTTCCCGATTCTTTTTTTGTTAATATATTCTCCAAGATTTTTTAATATGTCTTGACCAACAATAATCTCATACGATCTTTCACCTAAATTCACATTAACCTTTTTCATCTGAAAATCTCCTTAACTTCTTAATTGTCAGTATAAGATTCCTCACTTCGTTCGGAATGACAACAATTCCTGCCTGCCGGCAGGCATGGCGTCGTTCGTATTTCGTATTTCGTCGTTCGTATTTTGTCATTTCGAGCATACAATTTTGTCATTTCGACCACACCATTTTGTCATTTCGACCGAAGGGAGAAATCTTTCTTCCGACGAGACGACAAACAAATATATAAATATTATATACCAAAAATGTCAATTATTCGATATAATTCTCTCTTGTGGGGCTGTAGCTCAGTTGGGAGAGCGCCTCGTTCGCAACGAGGAGGCCGTCGGTTCGATCCCGATCAGCTCCACCACCCTTCGCTAAAGCTTCCCCCTTCACCTGCCCCGACCAATTGTCATTTAGACCGTACCATTTGTAATTTCGAGCGACCCATCTGTCATTTCGAGCGAAGCGAGAAATCTTTCTTCAATTGGACAGCAAGTATAAGATTCCTCGCTCCCGCTCGGAATGACAAAAGGCCGTTCGGAATGACAACACTCGGGCAAATAGATGGATTATTTTGACTGCAATTCATTTCCGTGGTAAAATGCCCTATTAATGAAAAAGTCCCTATTACTTCTTATTTTTCTAGCCATTCTTAACAAAACATATGGACAAACACCCTCAAATATTATCCTCGGTGATATTATCGATACGGAAGGAGAATATGTATTTATTAATACGGGAAAAGACAAAGAAGTTGCAATAGGTATGATTTTTGGAATATATAACCTGAAAAACGAGGCTATTGGTGTGTGTGAAATAAGCAAGACTATAAAAAAAGGGAATTATATCGCCAGTATTCTAACACAAACCGACGAAATAAAAAAAGGTTATACCGCGCTTTCCGATATTGAAAAAGAACATAAACTAAGAGAAAAAATAAAAGAATTAAAAGTTTCTGTCCATTATTTGGACTCATACAAGAAATTTGAGGCTTCCATAAATGGGCCAATTGACATAACAAGTTCTGATACCGCAGTAATAAAAGATAAAATATTGCGTAAAATATTCTGCCAGTCAATGCGGTATTTAGATATACAAATTCCTAAATTTTCCAATCCGGGAGAAATATCTCCAAATACTTATGGAGATATTATAGATGAATCAAGTATATTACAAATCGATAACATAAACGGCAAAGTCAATGTTGAAACTACTATTAACATTGGAAAACTAAAAAAACTGCTGGAAGACAAAGGATACACATTCAAACCCAAAATGGTCCGTCTGGTTTTTTTAGCGGAGAATAATGCTGCAACCATCAAACAGGTTGTTGACGGAATGCTAAAACATTCAAACTATATTGCGCAGGAAACTGAAGATATACGTGATGTCACAAGCCCTGTTTCATGCATCATATATACTACTCCTCAAATTTTCGCTGATGAAATAAATACTTTTGATTTCGAAGGCATCGGGATTTCGGTTTCAAAAGTTCACGAAGATACGATTGAATTAAAGGTATGGTAAAACTCTTTGTGAGGAATCTATTGTAGGGGCGACCCTATGTGGTCGCCCTGTAAAAGAGGGCAGCCACACAGGGCTGCCCCTACGGAAGAAAGATTTCTCCCTTCGGTCGAAATGACAATATAAACGGAGATTTTCGGATGAAAAATAGGTTCCAATTTTTTGGCTTTCTGCTTCTTGCTTCCTGCCTCCTGCTTCCTGTCTTTTTATACGCCTCCGAATGGCATCAAACATTGGAAAACGATTTTGAAAAAGGGCTAAAAGAAAATATAGATATGCAGGCCAATCCAGACCAAATCCAACTGGTGATGGAAAACACCGGAAAAAAAATATTTAACCTATTATCCAGAAAAAATGGCGCGGCCATTCAGTTTTTCCCAAGCGAATACACAAAAAGTTTTGCATCAGGCCGCGGACAATTTATTTTCGTTAATGATGATATAACTGACTCCGAACTAAACAAAAACTTCAACTATCAATTAAGCTGTTATCTTTCGGATAATCTGTCCGCTTACGCAAATCCTTTCCCGCAGGAGTTTGTGTTTAGTTTCCCCGGGAAACAATCGGTTTCCACATTTGTTCTATATAACGGGCCGGGCAGCGATGCGGGCGGCGTTGACTCTGAAATTAATAATTTCCGGTTATATTACAATAACGATATCATTACGCCGAAAGATATACTTTCTGTCGAAGACGACAACGGCGGATGGTGTTTTAAAGGTGTGTTGAAAAACAATATTGTCTTTCAACCGCTTTCTCCAGAAAATATTCTTGGCGGCATTCCGCATAACACATGGATTCAATCAAAAGGCATAGAATTTAATCTCAACAGGGAAAATCCCAAATGGGTTAAAATATATTTTAAAAAACCCACAGAAATATCGAGTATATTTATTATGAGTGATGATGGAGCCAATGTTGATAACCTGGAAACCGATATACTTAATCTTGAAATTATCGTTCACTCCAACGCTTACGGAGATGAATCGATATATGACAACAGCGATAACGAAATCGTGCAAAATAGTTATTCAAAAGGCTTTTGGAAAATATTCAACCCTATACTCGCGACAGCAGTTACAATTAAATTCCACAGCCCAAAATATATAGAATGGCAAAAACTGCTTATCTTTAAATCTCAATGGAAGGAAATACTATCCGCTGAGGCTGAGGCCAAAGACCAAAATTATACTCCTCAAATATTTACCTTCAATGCCGTCGAACCGTTTCAATATTTAAGGTTATCCGTGGAAAGCAATCACGGGAATAAACAATGGTTGTCTTTTGGAGAAATAGAGGCGTATTCCATTCTGCCCCCAAATATCGCTTCTTCTAAAAATGGACCGGCTAAAATAACAGAAACCGCTATGTCCGCGTTAAATAACGGGAAAATAGCTTATAATGAAGGTTTTAATTTCGGTTTAGAACAACCTAACACAAAACAATACGCTATCCTCGACCTCGGCAAAAGAAAAAGATTTAACCGAATTGCACACTGGAACTGCGGCCATTATGGGGCGCGGTCTGTGGCCATTTATTCGAGCATGGATTTGAAAAATTGGGACAAAATAGGAATTTATGAAAATCTAAATTTAACCAGGCCGCAAAACGCCAATAAAGATACTTTTAATTTTAAACCTGTCTCCGCGCGTTATCTGAAATTTGAATATGATTCAAATAGTTGGAACTCTTATACGCTGCGTACAAGCGAATATGAAGTTTTTTCAAATCAGGGAGAATATGCTTCGTCAGGTTTATATGTCTCGCCTGTTTTAAACTGCGAACAATCCGTCCGGTTAGAATCAATCTTATTTAACCAAGAGCCGGAAGGCGATATCCCGCCAAATACCTCGATTGAACTTACTGTAAAATCAGGGGACAACAATGATTTATCTGGAACTAAAGCGATAAATACGTGGAAATTTACAAATAATGATATCCCAAAAAGTATTGTTCTTCCTGATAATCATACAGGAAATCAATATTTTCAATATTTAGTAAAATTAAACACGGATATTTCATTTATTACACCGGTATTTAGCAGTTTTACACTTATTTACAAAACACCGCGGGAACTCTATTCTGACGCGAACTATCTTTATGACATTGAAAAATACGAAGAAGCTCTAAAAAAAGTAAATATTCTCATTGAAAACTTTTCCACAAAAACATGGATAGACAAGGCGGTAGTTGATCTAAAAACAGCTATTCTTCTTAAAATGGAAAAGTAGGGGCAGGGTTAGAACCTGCCCCTACTAAATTTGGTCCCGAATCTCAAGGTATCTTTCTTTACCCAACACCCCAATTTTTTTATCCGGAAACGCCTTTAGCGAAAGCGTCAGCCAAAATTCTACTTCTTCAGGAATTCCAATTTCTTCCATTTGTTTCCGGATGGAAAATTCAGCCTCCCAGCAATGAAGGTCTCTTTTCAAGGCAATTCTATATTTCTCAAGTTTAAAATCTTTTACCCGGGGGACATAAATATCATCATTGCGGAAACTGCCAAGGCAGCTGCCTTCCCAATACCGGGTTAAAGGAACCCTGGCAAGCGAATCTATAGTCGCGAAACTATTATTAGGATAAAAATAAGTTAAATTATGCTTATATGTAAAATCAAGATATGTATTCGGCGCGTAATGAAGAGTAGTCTCAATTGATTTTAATTTGCCCTTTTTTAGCGCCTGGACATTCCCTGGATAAGTTGTATCACTAACAGGATAAGTTATATCGGTACTATCACAATAAATGTCATATATTATAGTCGATTGCAAATCGAAAAAATCTTTCGGCCGCGAAGTTAAACTGATGCTTAAATCATTAAATTTTGATTTCCTGTTTTCAACCGGCTCTTTTTCATCTTCAACTATTATTTTTTTTCCTGTTGTATCATAATAAGATTTATGTTTTCTTCTGATGTCATAACCAATGCTCGTGGAAATAGTCGTTCTGTAAAAAATCGTTTTGGAATCAAACGGTGAATCCAAACTCAACGAAGTAGTCAAGGAATTCTCAACTATCCCCTTATATGGGTCTTCATCAATCTCCTGCCATTGCCGTTTATAAGAATGTGTGTTCTGCCAGGTAATATAATCCGTTACCCTCGTAGACAGTATTCCCTGTGTATCGAAACTGCTTATTCGCCGCTCATTTGGGTCAAGCATGCTCTTTTTATCGCGCCAATCTTCATTATATCCAATCGCCGGCATAAAAGAAATATTTACCAACCTGCTTTTAAAAAGATCAAAATTAGTCTGAATTTTCTGATACAAATTTGCCGTCTGAGTGCTGAATTTAGTAGCATACTTTATTGTAATTCTATCCCGCGGATCCACCTTAAACGGCCCTTGTAATTTTCTTATCTTAACTTCCTTCTTTTCATAATCTATTGAAACTATCTCTACCGGAATATTATATACCAACGGGATACTGGAATTAGCGTTAAGATTCACGCTGCTATCGCTCGCAAACGCGTATACAGTTCCCGTAGATGGAAATGCCGCGAGTTTAACAATATAAATATCCGTATTCCCCGCGTCCGGGTTAAGATCATTTTTTACCACATCAAAAAACTCTCTTCTGTCGCCGCGGTCATAGTTTATCACATAAGCAGCGTTTAAACTGTAATTTACCGCCGGTTTAGTCCTTCCGATCTGCGTTGGCAAAAGAGTAAAAGAAATATCAGGAAGCTTTTCTTCTGTCTTTTTAAATTTCTTCAGATCATCGTCCCATAAACTTCTCTGGAACGTTGCTACCCGGAAAACAATATTGGGATATTTCACAGTTGTAATATCAAAAGTAGAATTAATATCTTTCGTAGCGTCACTCGCGCTTTCAACTTCTTTAGTAAATGCCGTATTGCTTCTGTAATGTAAATCCAATTTTGAATTTACCGTTGTTTTTTCTTCTTTTACTGTTTCTGTATCTTCATACAACATTTGTTCATAATTGACGTCAATCTTCCACTCCTCTGCCACCGGGCCTGTATATGAATAATCATCTTCCGGATCTTCTGTTTTTACCTTGCTGTAATACAAAAAGACCATTCCTTTCCCTTTCCCTGAAAATAGTGAAAACTTGTGATCAAAACCCGTTCCCCAGCCGACAAACTGCCACCAATCGGCATAATAATTTCCATAAGAATTACCATTAAAAAAATAGTCATATTTAGCCCGCAAAATAATCCCTTTTCGTTTATTATAGCCCAACTTAAAATGCCAGCGGTTTTTTTCATCTAATTTCCTTGTGTAAAAAGGATAATAAAGCACAGGAACATCCCTTATCATAAAAAACACATTTCTGCATACCAATCTTTTTTGGGGATAAAGTATTATTTCTTTGGCTCTAAATGTATAATGAGGAGACGGTTCGTCACAGGTGGTAAAAAAAGTCTGACTGCCCGCATAAAATTCATTTTCGCCCACCTGCTCTATTTCTTCATTCCTGTACGACCATGATTCCGTCATGGAACTTGATTTTTCCATTATCCCATGGCTTTTTTTAATGTTATAATTCAATTCTTCGCCTTTTAGGGTATTATCTTTTTGAATAAGTAAAACACTCCCTTTAGCACAGACATTATCCGTATCAATATAAAACTCCATATTATCAGCTTTCAGTCTTGTATCTCCGTGAATTAAATCCACATTACCCTGACCGATAATAAGATTTTCTTCTTCAATATATTCTAACCTATCCGCCTTAATTTTCACAGGAACCCCCTCCTGCGGTTCAAAGGCAGATACACTGGACACGAAAAAAATAAAAATGGCCGGTAAAATAATAAATGGTTTCATATAACTCTCTTGTCATTCCCGCGCTCCACAACCCACTTCCTCGCCCCTCCCACCGTATACAACGAACCCGTAATACAAATAATCGCGTTTTTGGAAACATTTTCCACCATATGCTTTATTGCTTTTTGCATCGGATAAACCGCTTCAACATCTTTATTGAACTTTCTGACAATTCCCGCCAGTTCATCTAAAGAAAACGCCCTGTCACAATGGGGTGAACTAACTATAATCTTATCCGCCAGCGGCATAATTTCTTTTATGATTCCGAATATATCTTTATCCTTTAAAATTCCCAAAACAAAATTTATTTTTTTGTTTGGAAAATATTGTTTGAGGCTTTTAAAAAGTTTGTTCGCGCCACTCGGATTATGCGCCCCGTCAAGAATAATTGTAGGGACACGGCACCCAGAACCGTATGGTGCTGGGCGGCGCGCCGTGCCCCTACCGATTATTTCAAAACGGCCCGGCCATCTCGCATTTTCGAGCCCCTTCTTAATCCCCCTTTGGAAAACCAAAATCTCACAAACCGCAACCGCCAATGAAGCATTTTGTATCTGGCATTCTCCCAAAAGTGTAAGGGCGAACGGCCGTTCGCCTCTACTCCAAATACTTTTATAAGAAAATCTTTGCGATTTTAAACCATTTCTTGATAAAAATTTCCCTTTAAAATCCTTGCCTAAAAGATATATTTCCGCGTTATTTTTTAAACATATTTTTTTTATCATTTTTAACGGCTCTTTATCCGTAACGCCACAAACCAAAATCCCATTTTTTTTAATAATCCCCGCCTTCTCATAAGCAATCCTTTCCAAGGTATTCCCCAATTCTTTTGTGTGGTCAAATCCTATGCCTGTTATGACAGAAACCATGGGATTTATTACATTTGTCGCGTCCAGCCTACCACCCATACCAACCTCAACACACGCGAAATCAACCTCTTCATCCTTAAAATATTCAAACGCGATGGCCGTTGCAACTTCAAAATAAGTAAGATCCCCCAACTTACGATTTGTCTTTTTCACTAAAGGGATTAATTTTTCCACAATTTCAGTTAATTTTCTTCGCGGAATCAAAACGCCGTTAATTTGTATCCGCTCGCGAAAATCAACAAGATGCGGGGATGTATAAAGCCCTGTCTTGAAACCTGCCTCTTTTAAAATCGAAGCGATAAAACTGGATGTTGAACCTTTTCCGTTCGTACCGGCAATGTGTATTGACTTAAAAGTATTCTGAGGATTATCTAATAACGCAAGAAGATAGATTATTTTTTTTAGTCCAAACTGTATCCCAAACCGTTCAAGGTTGTATAAAAAATTGATTGTTTGTCCATAGGTCATAAACTTTATTTATATCAAAAATTACCTTAAAAAGCAATACAATTGCAGAGGGCGTTGTAACAGGTCAGTTATCGATGGTAGCCGCAGGCTTCAGCCTGCGAAAACCCGCGAAACAACAACGCAAGCTAAAGCTTGCGGCTACCGTTTCTCACTAATAACTGACCGATTACGAGGGCGTTTTCTAAAATTCATAAGACATTCCACCCCTCACCGCTTCCTGTTCATCATCAGCTTTCTGTCCGTAAACGGTAACCCTGTATTTGATATCTACATTTACGGTTAAATTGCCATTGAGTAACAACTTTTCTCCGGACAATTTCGTGTAATATCTTTTTTTATCATTGCCCGCGTCATCGTATTTATAAAAACTGCTTTCTATTCCAAACGATGTTTTCCAATTTCTTTTGCGATTGTAGTTCAGTTGTATGTTAGCAATTGTTTTTTTGTAATCATTTCCTGTTTTCTCATTATATTTCGTATCTTTCCGCCCTACGTCAAAATTCAGCCATGATCTCCGAGCATTGTCATTCAGTATCTCATAATCATATCCGTTCGCGATATAAAATCCCCTGCGATCGAGATCAATAACATTGTAGTCCTTTTTGAAATATTCATATTTTAGGTCAGTTTTTAATTTGTCATTCAGTTTGTGGACGGTTTTTACATTATACTGCCAATATTCATAATCGGAATCTTCATCGTGTTCATCATCGTCCTTTGTATCCCTTTTTCCCCATTTAACCTTTGTCCCGATTTTATAAATATACGGATGTTCAAAAACATAATCAATCCCAGACATAAGATTGTGTTTTGTTCTGTCCCTGTCTGTTTGTTTATGGTCGAGATGTTCGATTCCATAATATCCCGATAACATTAGTCTCTTTTTCAGAAAATATCTATATCCGTCTAATTTAGCGGAATATTTACGCTGGTCATTCTGGTCCGCGGTTGTATAATCATATTTATTAAACCCGGTTAAAAAATTTAATACATAAAGGCCTTCTTTTTTTAATTTCAATGAAGGCGAAATCGCAAACTGGCTGAATTCTTTTTCCATGCTGTCATAATAATCTTTCTTTTTATACCGGATTTTTACATCAAATTGCAAAGATTTTTCTTTTTGTTTTACAATGTAATAAAACCAGTTTTGCTTGAAAATTCTTGACTTGTTATCCATGTCATCGCTATTATCGTAATCTTTTCTGTATGTAAACAAACTTAAATCATAACTAAACCGTTCAGACAAGTCCTGTTTAAATTTAACCTGATAATTAGAATAAGTATAGTCGGCATCATTATCCGCTTCTTCATAATCATCGGCGGCCGACCTCTTTCCGGTTTCAACATATCCGGAGATTTCACCTGCCTTAATAAAAGGAGATAAAATAATCAGAATAAAAAAAATATTGATCAATATGCCAATGACAGGCAATAATTGTTTTTTCATATGTTTTAACGCCTTTTTTACAAATTTTCCAAACTGACGATCTTTATTTCTTTTTTCAAGCTTTGTCATACTGTAATATTCAGCTTCTTTTTTCAATTTAATGTAGTTCGAATACTTATTCTCGTCTAAATCTTCGGAGCTAACAGCGCTCAAGACGGCACAACCCGGTTCGCGCGTATGCGTACAGTCAACATATTTACAATTTTTTGATAAAGCGCTTATTTCACTAAAAACATTTTCTATTCCTGTACTCGAGTCCACCATGCCAACTTCTCTCATTCCCGGGTTATCAATTACGATTCCCCCATTTTCCAAAAAATATATTTCTCTGTTTGTAGTAGTATGCTTGCCTCTTTCGATACGATGGTTTATCCCCCCAATTTTTATAGTGTTTTTTGCGAGTAACTTGTTTATTAAAGATGATTTTCCAACCCCAGACGAACCAAGAAAACAATATGTTTTTCCGTTTACTATGTATCTCATTAATTCATTTACCCCTTGCTCAGTGATAGTACTGGTTGAAATAATATCAACATTATTAAATCTGTCTTTTATTTGGTCTATTTTTAAGTTTAATTCCGTGTCTGAAATCAAATCAATTTTATTTAATATAATAGCCGGTTTAATATTCCCGTCGTTTACTAAAACAAAATACCTTTCAAAACGATTGAGATTATAATCCCTATCAACGGATTCGATAATGAATGCAACATCAATATTTGTCGCAATAATCTGACTTTCTTGTTTATTACTATATTTTTTTCTTAATATAGTTTTCCTGGGTAATATTCTATGAATCACTGCCCGTTCCTTGCTGAGCTTGGTTATGGCCACCCAATCACCCACGGCAGGATAGTCTTCCCTAGATAAAGCGTTGAATATTTGTTTCCCTGTTATTTTTGCTAAATATTCTTCGGTCGCAGTTTTTACCCTATAAGCTTCTTTATATTCGGCAATAACTCGCGCAATCAAATAGCTATCCAGAGAACTCAAATCTTCAAGTTTAATTTTTTCGATATTATTGTCCATCTTCGTGACTATGATATCATTATAAACAATTCTTTTCAAATTCATAATATGACGCAGATGTAAATATTGCTTGAATATAAATCAATTCTGAGGTAAAATAGTTTTTGTTTATTGTAGCAATTCATAAAATCCCCATTTTTATTCTAAAAAATATAAAAGGAGCAAATAATGCATAAAAGACATCGAATCCAGTTTCCCTGTACTACTGATGTAAAAAAAATGAAGCAAGATGAATCTTATTTCTTTTTATTAGAAGCAGATAAAAAGAAAAAAATCCGTTTTCATGATTATAACGAAATTTATTTAAGACCTGGACTTTACGAACAATTATTTTATGAAAGGCTTAAATGTCAATCACCCCAAAAAATAACTGAATCACTAAAATATACTATTGAACAAAGCAAAAGCAATCTGACAGAACTTCGAGTATTAGATTTAGGCGCGGGAAATGGAATGATGGGAGAGGCTTTAAAAAAATATGGGGTAGCAAGATTAGTTGGAGTTGATATAATAAGTGAAGCTTTAGCTGCTGTCGAAAGAGACCGCTCGGGTTTGTACGACGAATATTATGTGTATGATTTTACTACTCTTAACAAAACTCAAAAGGAAGAATTAGAATCATGGTCGTTCGACTGTCTAACATGTGTTGCAGCTCTTGGTTTTGGCGATATACCACCAAAAGCTTTTTTTAATGCATTGAACGTTATTAGTAAAGACGCATGGATTGCTTTAAATATCAAGGAAACCTTTCTGTATAAAAGTGATAACAGTGGATTTTCTTCAATGATTCGCGAGTTAATCTTTTCTGAGTATGTTGACTTATATCATATTGAACGTTATTGTCATAGAAATTCCATTGAAGGTAAACCACTGTACTATTTTTCAATTGTTGGACGCAAAAATTCAGATATACCTATAGAATTTCTTAAAGCCATTGAAAATTAAAGGACAAAGCAATCGGGGGTACTTATTTTATGAAAATAAGCAAATATTTAATATCGATTTTATTGCTTCTTTTAATTTCTATAAATTCATGTAAGCTATTTGACAGCGATGATTATGATTCAAAAAGTAGTAAAAATATTACTTTATTCTCTTTTTTAAAAGTCGAAAACCCCACCCTTCCTTCTGACGTTCACGGAACAATTATTGGCACAAATATTTCTTTAAATGCATCTTCTGGAACAAATATAACATCCTTGATAGCCACTTTTGCGGCAACAGGTAAATCAGTACTTGTAAATAAAACAACTCAAGTAAACGGAAAAACTCCTAATGATTTTTCAAATCCTGTAACATATACTGTTATTGCTGAAGATGGTTCACGTAAAAATTTTCTGATTACTGTAGTGACTGTAGTAGTAGAAGAAAGATTGGATAGTAAAGAAATAACTTCATTT
>JBDROR010000034.1:0-7867 GCA_043809805.1 bacterium | reverse complement strand
GATGTAAGCTAATTTCTTCAAAATACCGCCTCCTATTCGTATTTCGTCGTCCGTATTTCGTATTTCGTTCCGTAGGGGCAGGTCCCCGTGCCTGCCCTCTTTTACCAGGGCGGCCACAGGGAGCCACCCCTACTTGTGACTTGTAACCTTTTTCAACACCATCTCCGCCTCCTGCAACAAGTTTTGTATAACCTTTTCTACAGGCAAAATATCTTTAATCATTCCTGATATCTGTCCAGCCATCACTGAACCGCCTTCTATATCTCCCAGTCGCGCAGCTGCATGCAATTTCCCAATTCCCAGCGCCTCTAATTCTTCTTTTGTCGCACCCTGACTTTCCAGGTGTTCATAGATACGAGTAAGTCCATTTTTCAAAACCCTGACAGGATGGCCCGTCTCCCGCCCTGTAGCAACAGTGTCACGATCATCTGCTTTTAATATTGCCTGCTTGAACTTCTCATGGACACTGCATTCATTGGCAACAATAAATCTTGTCCCCATTTGAACCCCGCAAGCGCCAAGACACAGTGCGGCCGCTAGTCCCCTGCCGTCCGCGATACCGCCTGCCGCGATTACAGGCACGTCAACCGCGTCAACCACCTGGGGAACTAGAACTAAAGTTGTTGTTTCTCCAATATGCCCTCCTGATTCCGTTCCTTCCGCAATTATCGCGTCAACTCCCTGACGCGCTACACGTTTTGCCAGAAGAACAGATGAAATAACAGGCAGGACTTTAATCCCCACGTTCCTTAACCAATCTAAATATTTCCCGGGATTACCCGCGCCTGTCGTAAGTACGGGTACTTTTTCCTCTACAATTAAACTCAGTATTTCTTCCACGTCCTTACGCATTAAAATAACGTTTACCCCGTATGGATTATCGGTCATTGTTTTTATTTTTCTAATTTCACTTCTTAACATCTCGGGCGGCATAGAACCGGATGCTATAATTCCTAAACCTCCGGCATTTGAAACCGCTGACGCAAGCTCCGCATCAGAAACCCATGCCATTCCTCCCTGGATTATAGGATATTCAATACCCAAAAGATCACACAATTTGGTTTTTAACATAACTCTCCCTTTTTGTCAGTGGTATTTTCGTCGCCCGCCGCTCCGACAATTCTGTCATTTCGACCGAACAATTTGTCATTTCGACCGAAGGGAGAAATCTTTCCCCGTAGGGGCGAGGCGGTGCCTCGCCCTCCCATTTCGGGCGACCCACCGGGTCGCCCCTACAGCTCGGCATGACAACGAGTTACCATTTCATCACACAACTTCCCCAAACCAATCCACCACCAAAAGCCATAAGTAAAATATTATCATTTTCTTTGATTCGCCCACTTCTGAAAGCTTCATCTAAAGCTATTGGAACAGAAGCGGCAGAAGTGTTGCCATATCGATCAAGATTAATAAAAAATTTATCTATCGGTATATTAAGCCTTTCAGAAGTAGCTTCAATAATCCTTATATTCGCCTGATGGGGAATAACTAAATCTATATCCTGAGCCGTTATATGAGATCTTTCTAATACATTTCTAGCTGAATCAACAAGATGTTTTACAGCATGTTTAAAAACATCATTACCTTTCATCTTTATATAACCTGGATTCCCTGAACTGCCGCCCGGTACCATCAAAAGTTCGCTTGCTCTGCTGTCAGTCCCAAGGTCAAAGGCTAAAATCCCCTGGTTAGCTTTCCCATTTTTTAGGATACACGCGCCCGCACCATCTCCAAAAAGAATACATGTGTTACGATCAGTCCAGTCGGTAATACGGGAAAAAATCTCTGAACCAACCACTAAAACAGTCCTGCAAAAACCTGATTTAATAAATTGTTCACCCACTGTTAAAGCATATAAAAATCCTGAGCATGCCGCACTGATATCAAAACAAACACTGGAAAAAGCCTTCAGGCCTTTTTGTATAAAACAAGCGGTTGACGGAAACGGCATATCAGGAGTAGAGGTAGCCACAATAATAATATCAATTTCATCCGGACTTATATTTGCCGACTCTAAAGCCTGCCGGGCGGCTTTTATAGCCAAATCAGAAGATGTCTCGTCTTGATGTGCGATTCTTCTTTCTCTAATTCCCGTTCTGGTCTTAATCCATTCGTCATTGGTATCTACCATCTTTTCCAGATCAAAATTACTTAATATCTTAGACGGCAGATACGACCCTGTCCCTACTATCTTTACTCCCATTCCCCCCCCCAACTGGCTAACTATCAGCAGTATTTGCGAGCTTTATCCCGTGCCCACTCATGACTGGCCAATCGCGTTTTTCCCTATGTATTCTGTCACTGAAGAAAGACTCTCTCTTATATGATCATTAACTTTTTGTTCGGAAAAATCCCTGGCTACCCGTAACGCGTTCATTATAGCTTTAGAACTTGAACTGCCATGACAGATAATACAATCTCCATCTATTCCTAAAAGGGGCGCGCCTCCATATTCAGAGTAATCAATTCGTTTGCGGAAATTATTTAACGCGGGCCGAAGAAACATCACTCCAAGTTTCGATAAAAACCCTTTTGTAAATTCCTGTTTCAAAAGGGTCAAAATCATTTCAGCTACACTTTCCCCAAATTTAAGGACCACATTTCCGATAAAACCGTCACAAACAACTACATCTGCTTTGCCATTAACAATTTCCCTGCCTTCAACATTTCCAATAAAATTAAATGGTCCTTTTTCAAAAAAGGCATATGCCTCTTTAATTAATTCATTTCCTTTTGAACCCTCTTCACCTACACTCAAAAGACCAATCCTGGGATCTTTCTTTTTAAGAATATATCGGGTATAAACATCTCCCATAATACCAAATTCCAACAGGTTACTTGCACGGCAATCTACATTTGCGCCCACATCCAATAGGACAGAATGTCCTGTCAAAGTAGGCATAATGGTTGCTATTGCAGGCCTGTTTATACCTTTTAACCGCCCTAATTCAAACAAACAAGCAGTCATAACGGCACCAGTGCTCCCTGCGCTAACCACAGCATCCGCTTCACCTTCTTTAACCAGCCTGACAGCCACAACTATAGATGAATCCCTTTTTTTCCTAACTGCCATCGCGGGCAATTCATTCATAGTAATTACCTCTTTCGCATTCATTACTGTCAAAGGTAACGTATAACTATTGTTATATTTTTTTAATTCATTCTTAATCCGGTTTTCATCCCCGACAAGAATAATCTCTGTCCCTGACAAAGCTGCCGCTTGAATGGCCCCTTCTACCTCTATACGAGGGGAATCATCTCCACCCATAGCGTCTAAAGCTATTCTCATAATTTACTCCTGGTTAACCGGTTGCCGGTTAGCCGGCTAACTGGCAACTGGGCGACCCAACGGGTCGCCCCTACTCTACCTTCATTTCCTCTTGCCCCGCATAATATCCGCAACTAGGACAAATTTTATGCGACAACTTTTTCTCATGACACTGAGGACATGTCGATAAACTGGTTGCAGTCAATTTTTTATTTGTCCGCCGTAGATCCCGGCGGGAAGATGAATGTCTTCTGGTTGGTAAAGCCATTTTGTGTTTCCTCCTGTTCGTTCTGTCATTCCCGCGAAAGCGGGAATCCAGTTTCATTCTGTAAATAAAAAACTTCGTAGGTTGGGTTTTACTAAACCCAACCTACAAATCCTTCTTCACTATCGACTATCAACTAAAAACTTATCAATAGCCCGGGCAGCAATCTTCCCCGCGCCCATCGCTTTAATAACCGTTGCCGCGCCTGTCACAACATCCCCGCCAGCAAATACACCGGGCATAACAGTAGCTCCATTTTCGGAGGCTACAACAGTTCCTCTATCAGTAATTTTTAACGCGGGCGTAGCCCGAAAAAGTAAAGGATTGGGACTTTGCCCGATAGCTGAAATAACTGTATTCGTCTTCATTATAAATTCCGATCCCTTCACTGGCACAGGCCTTCTTCTTCCCGACGCGTCGGGCGCGCCTAATTCCATCCTGATACATTCCATACTTTCAACCCATCCCGCACCATCACCCAAAATTTTTGTCGGATATGTTAAAATCTCAAATTCAATACCCTCTTCTTTAGCGTGTTCAATCTCCTCATATCTCGCAGGCATTTCCTTTTCGCTTCTGCGGTAAACTATAGACACCTTTTTTGCCCCTAACCGCAGTGCCACTCTTGCAGAATCCATCGCGACATTACCGGCGCCTATAACAGAAACATTCTCTCCAATATTAACCGGAGTATCATATTCCGGAAAACGATATGCCTTCATTAAATTAACTCTGGTCAAAAACTCATTTGCTGAATAAACTCCATTAAAATTTTCTCCCGGTATATGAAGAAAATGCGGCAGGCCCGCGCCTGTCCCAAGAAAAACTGCCTTATAGTTATCCCTAAACAACTCATCCAGAGTTACAACCTTTCCAACTACCATATTCAGTTTAAATTCTACACCCATCTTTTTAATATTTTCAACTTCGATATCCAAAATTTCTTTCGGCAATCTAAACTCCGGGATTCCGTACCTCAAAACCCCCCCTGTATCATGCAGCGATTCAAGAACATGCACAATATAACCCATTCGTCCAAGATCCGCAGCCGCAGTCAACCCGGCAGGCCCTGAACCAATCACAGCCACCTTTATCCCTTTAGCTCCCAACATTTCAAACTTGGAGGAAACACCACTTGATATCCCATAATCCGCGGCAAACCGTTCCAGCCTGCCAATAGCCACAGGTTCATACTTTTTACCCAAAACGCAATATTTCTCACACTGCGATTCCTGCGGACAAACCCTGCCGCAAATA
This sequence comes from bacterium, assembly GCA_043809805.1. GTDB lineage: Bacteria > JACRDZ01 > JAQUKH01 > JAQUKH01 > JAQUKH01 > JAQUKH01. The sequence goes on along the minus strand of JBDROR010000034.1, from coordinate 3,077 downwards.
GCGGGCAAATTATTTTTTTCTTTTATCTTTTCAATCGCAGATTTAAAATCTCCATCCTGTATAAATTTAATAAAGGCCGGAATATCAATCTCTACAGGGCACCCCGCCATACATGTGGGTTTTTTACATTGAAGACACCTCGACGCTTCTTCTTTTGCTTCAGTTTCCGTATATCCTAATGAAACCTCATTAAAATTTTTTGCCCTTATTTTAGTATCCTGCGCGGACATCTTTATTTTCTTTTGCTGAATAACCGGCATTGTAATTACATCCTTTTCTTGTCATTCCCGCAAACCTTCCCGTCATTCCCGCGAAAGCGGGAATCCAGCAATTATCATTTCAACCGCACCATTCGTCATTTCGACCAACTAATTGTCATTTCGAGCGTACCGTTTGTCATTTCGACCGAAGGGAGAAATCTTTCTTCCGTAGGGGCGAGGCGGTGCCTCGCCCTCCCATTTCGGGCGACCCACCGGGTCGCCCCTACTTCGTTCGGAATGACAACATTCAATGACGGTTACCTTTTGCACTCCCCGCATGTTGTTTCTTTATTAAACATACTTCTATACAACAAAAGCGATTCTTTTTCCTCTTCTAAAAACCGCCCCTGCCTCAAAGAAAGTTCATCAAAATCCACTGTAAGCCCGTCAAAATCGGGGCCGTCTACACACGCGAATCGCACCCTGCCCCCGACTGTAACACGACAACAACCGCACATCCCGGTTCCATCTACCATTATCGCGTTTAAACTTACTGTTGTAGGAATATTACAGGGTTTTGTCACCTTGCAAACAGCCTTCATCATAGGCAGCGGACCTATTGCTATCACTTTATCAATATGCATTTTTTCTTTTAACAAATTACTCAAAACATCCGTAACAAACCCGCACTCCCCCTCTGTCCCATCATCAGTAACAATATGCAATTCATCACTTACCTCTTTCATCTTATCCCGCCAGAAAAGAAGATTACCGTTTCTTGCCCCGATAATAGAAATAATCTTATTCCCTGTTTCTTTTAATAATCTTGCCTGCGGATAAACCGGCGCAATACCAATCCCGCCGCCTATACAAACAACCGTCCCATATTTTTCAACATGGATCGGTGTTCCTAACGGTCCTGTAAAATCAAGTATTGAATCCCCTTCTTCTAAACCTGCCAATTTCTCTGTGGTTTTTCCAACCTCTTGAAAAATGGAAGTTATGGTGCCTTTTTTACTGTCAAAATCAGCTATGGTTAAAGGAACTTTTTCTCCATACTTATCGATACGAAAAATAAAAAATTGGCCTGCTTGAGCCTTTTTACTTACTTCTTTTGCCTCTATAACAATCAAATGCTGTTTTGGCCCTAATTTTTTTTTCTCTAAAATTTTATACATTATAATTGGCCTAATCCCCCTATTTCCCCCTTTGCAAAAGGGGGATTAAAGGGGGATTTTTATCATTTTTCCTACATTATAATAGTTCTTCTGTTTCAAAAAAATATCCTATTTCAAACCGCGCCGATTCAACAGAATCAGAACCATGAATCGCGTTACGTTCAATACTCTCAGCAAAATCTTTTCTGATAGTTCCTACCTCGGCATTTTTTGGATTTGTGGCACCGATTAATTTCCGCGCATCTTCTACCGCATTATCCTTTTTCATTGACATTACAAAAACCGGCCCTGAAATCATAAATTCCACAAGGCTTTCAAAAAACGGCTTCTCTTGATGTACATAATAAAACCCTTCGGCTTTTTTTGGATCCATTTTAATAAATCTCGCGCCGCTTATTTTAAAACCATTGCTCTCAAATCTCTTAATAATTTCTCCGCTAAAATTTTTCTCCACCGCGTCAGGTTTAACGATAATTAAAGTCCGTTCCATAGAATTTTCCTTTCCTTTCTATAACCGTTAATTCCGTAATGTCAAAAAGCTTTTACAAATTATAATTGTCATTTCAAACAACCATTTGTCATTTCGAGCGAAGCGAGAAATCTTTCTTTTGTAGGGGTAGCCCTGCGTGGCTGCCCTCTTTTACAGGGCGACCACATAGGGTCGCCCCTACAACTGTCACCCTTCGCTAAAACTCCGTGTGGTCAAAGACCACCCGAAGCTTTAGCATAGGGTGGTGGGCCCACCAGGACTCGAACCTGGGACCAACTGATTATGAGTCAGCTGCTCTAACCAACTGAGCTATGGGCCCAATTACAAAGCGCATATTATAACTTAAAATTATAATTATTGCAATTCTAAAATTCGTAACATATTGGGAAATATTATAGTATTGCAGAAATTTTTGACAGAATTGCCCATTCCAGCAAATTTTTTAGTCTCCAAATTTTATTCAAGAAACGCCCTTAGTTTCTTACTTCTACTTGGATGGCGCAATTTACGCAATGCCTTTGTTTCTATCTGTCTTACTCGTTCGCGGGTTACATTAAAAGCGGCCCCCACTTCTTCTAAAGTTCTCGGATACCCGTCTCCAATTCCAAAACGCAATCTGAGAACCCTTTCTTCTTTTTCCGTTAACGTCGATAATACACCCTTCATCTGTTCCTGAAGCATTAAAAAGGTTGCCGCACGCGCAGGCGAAATAGCCGATTTATCTTCTATAAAATCCCCAAGATGGCTATCATCCTCTTCCCCAATCGGTGTCTCTAAAGAAATCGGTTCTTGAGCGATACGCAAAATCTTTCGGACTCTATCCAATGGAAGTTTCATTATTCCCGCTATTTCTTCAGGCCTCGGCTCACGGCCATATTCCTGGACTAATTGTCGGGACACACGGACAAGTTTATTTATCGCCTCAATCATATGGACAGGAATACGAATAGTTCTTGCCTGGTCGGCAATAGCTCTAGTAATTGCCTGTCTAATCCACCATGTGGCATAAGTGCTGAATTTATAACCGCGCTGATACTCAAATTTATCTACCGCCCTCATTAAACCAATATTGCCTTCTTGTATAAGATCAAGAAATTGCAGGCCGCGATTGGTATATTTTTTCGCAATGCTTATAACCAATCTTAAATTTGACTCAACCAGTTTCATCTTGGCATTATAAGCTTCTTTTTCCCCCTCTTTTATTTTTAA
>JBDROR010000033.1:0-8922 GCA_043809805.1 bacterium | reverse complement strand
CAATCCGAAAAACACCGAGAACAAATCCGACTAAACTGTTTTTACGTTCTTCAACGGTATTAACTGCCATCCCCTTTTTAAAAACCGGCATAAAAAGAAGAAAACCATATTGTTCTCTTTTTTCCTGAACAAGTTTGATACGTTCAGTAGCAATACTTTTACCTGTACTACGCGCTTCATTCAACGCTGATAAACGTACTGGATTAGAAGCCAAATCAAATCCTGCCGATGCCTCATTACCTTGATATGGTTCTACAAAATAAACAGGGAAATATTCACTGCGTTTTCCGGCACTTACCATATCCCCTTGAGGGATTATCTCCCTAATACTAAAACCAGCTAACCCATCTTCCCTTGCTTTATTTTCATATTTTGCACGCTCCTCGTCTAAAACCCAAGGTATCCATTCCAGTGCCTGTATTCCTTCAACGTGTTTAAAAAATGGTTTTACGAAACCTTTGAATTCATCTCGAGAAACTGAATCCGCCTCATAAAAAAAAGAATGAACTGCCTCCAATACAATCATTTGATCAGCAACGGATTTCTCTATTCCCACCGCACGTTCTTCTGCCGCAAGATCAAATGTCATCTTCATACCTTCATACTCTTCCTGCCGCATCACAATAAACACAACTAAAGAAAATATCACTCCGGCAGTCATTATAAATATAAGAGGTATATATTTTTTCCACCACGGAAGTTTTTGCGTGTCCTGGTTTTTATTTTTTAAATCCACCTTTTTCTCCATATACATTCTATTTAGATTTTTCCAATCATATCTACCTTATTCACCTAAAATATTTCGAATTGTAGAGATAAGATTTTCAGGATCATACGGTTTTTCCAAATACGCCTCAACACCCGCATCCATAACTTTTTTTTTGTATTCCTCATCACTCATACCTGTAAGGACAACAACAGGTATAAATTTTGTACTGGTAGATAATCTTATATTTTTTATAACCTCCAGGCCGCCGCCGCCAGGCATCATAAGATCTAAAACAATTAAGTCCGGATGTTCTTTTCGCGCCATTTGATTGCCTTGATAGGTATCACCTGCAATAACAACTTCATATTTTGCATCAGAAAGTCTTTTTTTAAGGACTTTCGACACATCAAATTCGTCCTCGACAATTAAAATTTTCTTCATTTGCAATTCCTCCTTAAAATTCCGGTCTAGTTTATTATTCTTATAGTTTTTCCTGCACTATCTTACTAATACCCAAACTAATGTCTTTTATCGGCAAAGCCCCATTTTTTTACTATAATTATTTATTTTACTAATTTTATAGGATATTCCAAAATTTACTTTTCTGAAAGAGCAATGTTTTCATAATGTTTCTTGGTAATGGATTGTTTTTCTTTTACTTTTGTGAAAATATTATCAAAATCTTCAAAAAGCACATTAACTATTTTAGCGTCTAATAAATTTCTGTCCGAAAAGCTTTGCAAAATATTAATTATTCCTTTTTTTGACATACCTTTTCTGTATGGTCGATCCTCAGCTATTGCCGTAAATATGTCCGCAACCATCATAATCCTGGCACCTGTACTGAGCTCATCCCCTTTACAGTGGAAAGGATATCCCGATCCGTCAAATCTTTCATGATGATAAGCGGCCCATTCAATTACTTGTTGAAGTCCACCTATTGTCTTCAAAATATCGTAAGTATAATATGTATGGGATTTCATTATGGCAAATTCTTCTCCCGTTAATTTACCCGGTTTTTCAAGTATACTATTTGGTACGGATAACTTACCGAGATCATGCAGATTCCCGGCTATTTCCATGAATCCTACTTCTGTTTCAGTAAATCCAAACATTTTTGACAATTCTGAAGCTGTTGCTGCGACACCTGAGGAATGTGTAGCTGTAAAATGCGATCTAAAATCTATTATGTTCCTAAATAATTCTGAAATTGGAAATATATGTTTTAAATCCACGTCAATTTTTTTGTAAGGGCCTTCATGTATGAGAATTGAATATAACCTATGGGAGAACAAATCAAGCCAGAATTCCTCATTAGAAGATACTTTATTAAAAAGATCAATAACTCTACTATTAAACATTTTATCTTTTTGAGCAGAAACATTAGAAATAATTTCTTTATGCTGATGAAGAATATATATGTCACGTTTTATTAAACGCTCGACGTAATCAGCAAGAGATAATACCTGTGCATCTAAAACAAGAGGATTATTAATTGATTCGCCCCAATCTTCCCATTTTTTATGATGGAATCTAATTATTTTTGATAATGGTTCCAGCCAGGAAACTGTATTGAATAATGCTTCGCCCTGAATACAATGAGTATCAACGTTTACATTTTCAAACTCATGCAACTTAATTTTTTCTTCAACAGATAAAGCCCCAACATCATGAAGTAATGAAGAAATAAATATACCTTCAAGCTTATCCTGAGAATAATTTGCAGCTTTAGCCATTTCAAACGCAATATAAGTCGTTCTTTGTTGATGTTGCACTAATTTTGGACTGGCTAAATCTAATGCATCAGACAAAGATAAGACTATATTCCCAAGATTTATTGAATCTTTACGTTCCATTTCCCATCTCCTTTTGATATTTTATAATTTCAAATTCCCCTTTTTTTCTATTTTACCTCTTTTTACCTCAATATTCCATTCATTATAATTATTTGCTTCAGACCTAAAGAAATCTCTTCTCAATCTGTCTCATTTTTTCTATTTTATACAGCGCATCTATCTCTAATCTTAGCAATAGATATAATTCAAGAATCAACTCTTCTATGTCATCATAATTCCGGGTTTGCATTTTTATGTCTTCATGTCACTGTACTCTCTGCCCACTATCCCTAAGTCTCCCCAGGGAAAGTGTTGTTGGGTAAGTGCAAAGTGGACTAAATCAACTCCGTCCCTCTTCTTCTCATAAAAATTTGCTTTTAATTTTTTATCTGTTTATTTTAAAATATGCTATAATTTCATTAGAAAATTGGTTTGTTATGGACATTTGTAACGGAGGTGCTTTTAAAATGGACTTAAAAGAAATTGAAAAATATTGGATAGAATCTTCACAAGATGCGTTTGATACAACAAAAACGTTGTTTGAAAATAATAAATTTGTTTATTCAATGTTTTTTTTGCATTTATCTATTGAGAAAATGCTGAAGGCATTATTTGTAAATCAAAGTCAAGCTGAAGCGCCATTTGGGCATAATCTACAAAATATAGCTTCAAAAATTGAGAACATAGATTTTGGTAAAAATAGGATGGAACTATTTGCGCAAATTACAACTTTTAATATAGCCGGAAGGTACGATGATTATAAGAATAATTTTCATAATATCTGTAATTTAGAGTTTGCCACAGATTATTTGAATAAAGGAAAGGAATTGTTAGAATGGCTCAAGTCCCAAATCAAGTAATAAATTCTATAAAAAGATTTAAGGAAAGTATTAAATCCGGACTTAATGTAAAAAAGGTAATCCTTTTTGGTTCTTATGCTCGTGGTAATTACACAGACAATAGTGATATTGATGTTTGTATAATAGCTGAGAATATTTCTAATAATTATTTAGCAATGCTTCAAATAGCTCCGAAGGTTATTGATATTGATGTAAGGATTGAACCTGTTGTGTTTTCTGATAAGGAATTCAATGAATCCAATTTATATGGTTTACTTAAAGAAGTTAAAAACTATGGCGTTGAGATTTAGGTGAAATCGCAATGCCATAGTCCTGGCACGCAAAGCGCGTCAGCCCGGTTCAAGTTCGCTCAACTCGCCGTTAGATGGAAAAAATAAAAAAAGGAGATAGAACCATGAAAAGAATTATAATTTCCATCATGATTTTATTTTTTACAGTAGCTATTAATGTTCATGCACAACAATATTTAGGGAATCTAAGTAAAAATAAATATGATTCTAAATCAACAAGCAATCAATATGGAGCCGGCAGTCCATATAATGCAAATAGCGTTAATAACTCCTTTGGGAAGTATGGAAGTCCCTATAGCCCAAAATCTGCTACAAATCCATATGCAACTAATGCTCCCAAACTATATGACAGTGAGGGAAATTATAGAGGAAAATTAAGTACTAATCCTTATGATCCCGATTCTGTAAGTAACCCTTATGGAAAATATGGAAGCAGATATTCACCAGACAGCATTAATAACCCTTATGGCGCAGGTAATCCGTATAAACAGGATAGCCCCAATAATCCTTATGGAAAAGGATTGATAATAATTGGAGATGATTAACTTCTATCTTAGGACTATAATCTAAATAGGAAAATAAACTTAGAGGTAATATCCAATTTGTCTAATATGTTTCGTGCTAGCTCCTCTTTTAGCTCCGTTAAACTTTTATTAAATTATCAGCCCTCTTGCTTCTCTCTCTCCTTTTAATCTGCTGTTTAGTATTTCTTTACTATCTTTTTTATAATATCTTCCGACAATATCAATAATTTTATTCAAATCGTAAATCTTTAGTTTTTTTTTGATGAGGCAATCTATTCTTGTTAAGTAACGTTCCCTATTTCCGTCCAAAGCAACTAAAACAACTCCGTCCCTCTTCTTCTCTAGTAAATTCAATCTTCTATTTCTTGGCATACTATGACCTTCCCCCATTTAGTGGACGGGTTGTAGAGTTAGAAATATAAATCTTTTAATCTTTTTTTATTGATTTTGGATTTATATTGCACTAAATTTCTTTCCTTTTTTTTGCTACTTTTTTTTCTTTCTTTGTGAATATCTGTGAATATGTGGATAACCAATTATGCCGCCAATTTTTCATATTCAAAAGGGCTCAGATAGCCAAGTGTTGAATGCGCTCTTTTACGGTTATAATAAATTTCAACATATTCAAAAATTATTCTTTTTGCTTCTTCCCTGGTTTTAAACCTTAACCTGTGAATTAACTCCACTTTAAGCGTATGGAAAAAACTCTCGGCTACCGCGTTATCCCAGCAATCACCTTTTCTGCTCATACTGCCTATAAATTCATTTTGTAATAATAACGCCTTAAAATCATTTGACGCGTACTGGCTGCCTCTGTCTGAATGATGGATAAGGCCTTTATCCGGGTTGCGCCGTAAGATCGCCTGTTTTAAAGCCGTTTGTGTCAGCGTGTCCGCTATAGTTTTATCCATAGCCAGTCCAACAACCCCGCGAGAATACAGATCAAGCACTGCCGAAAGATATAACCAGCCCTCGTGCGTCCAAACATATGTTATATCCGAAACCCAAACCGTGTTTGGTCTTTCCACTGCAAAATTCCGACTCAGCACATTCGGCCAGACAAGATAATCATGCTTTGAATTGGTCGTTGCGCAAAACTTCTCTTTCTGTATCGCTACAAGCCCCGCAATGTTCATCAGCCGGGCTACCCGATTCTCAGAACACAAAAGCTGTTCCCGATTCCGTAAGTGATCCCATATCCTCGGGCTACCATAATTTTTGTTATTATCCCAGAAGACACGCTTTATTTCAACCAGCAATTTTTCATTACTGACTCTGTTTGTACTTTTTGGCCTGTTTTTATAGGCGTAATAACCGCTCCTCGATACATCTAATGCCCGGCATATTTTATCGAGCGGGAAACCTGAACGGTTCTCTTCTATGAATTCGAATCGTTCCCTGTCGGTTTCGAAAATATGCCGACTACTTTTTTTAGTATGTCGCGCTCCATCTCCACATCCCGTAGCTTCTTCCGAAGCGCTGAGATTTCCGTCAGATGCCCTTTACCGGGAAACGCTTTTTCCCCATTATTACTGAACTTCCTTTTCCAACTGTAAAGCTGATTCGGGTGCATCCCCAAATCTCTGGCTACTTCCGATGCCTTTTGACCGCCTTCAGTAACCATCTTTACCGCCGAGATTTTAAAATCCCTGTCATATTGCTTCTTTACGCTCTTCTCTTCCTTCATGGAACACCTCCGTTGTGAGTTAGGTGTTTATGCTACACCAAACTCTCCGTTGTGTCCACTTTTTCGGGGGAAGATCACTATAAGTATATTGCATTTTTATATTCTGTTAACTCTATTCTAATAATCTAACTCCGTCCCCGTCTTTACGTCATTCTTAGCAAACGAATCGCCTATAATTTTATCCCAGTTAATATCTGGCATAATTATTCCTCCTATTTTTAAAAAAGAGACCTAATGTTTTCATAAGTTCCTGTTATTTCACCCGATGTTTTACCTGCTTCATCCAGTTGTTTATCTAGGAGCTTGCTAACATCATCTAACTTCAAATCTACTCCAACTGCTTTAAAAGCTTTCGTCGTAAGGGATCCAACTACTTTATCCATATCAACAGCAGATTGTAAAATTGCAGTTATATTTGAATTTGCTTGCATTACTAATAGATGATCTTTATTAATTTTGTCAATTAGCATAATCCTCGTTTTTTCTAATTCTTCATATAACTTGTCCCTGCGTTCAGAAATCCCCTTCACAATATCGCCAATGTTATCGATTGGCATTTTGGTTTCTCCCGACTCTTGTTTAATGTTATTAAGGAGGCTTTCCGTATAACGGCCCATTGTTTTATCAATTTTTTTCCGTCTTTGTTCAAAATAGTAGTTTAAAAGATTTAGATATACCGCATGTGAAGATGCTATGCTATTCCCTACTTCTTCATTCAGTACAACAGCTTCTTTAGGAATCGAAGCACAAGAAATAAAAAGCATTGATGATAGAAGAAGTATTCCTACTATAGTTTTATAATTCACTATGATAATACCTCATTTTGATTAAAGTTGTTATGTAGACTTTTACATTTAATTTGTAATGTACATAAGTATATAGGGATTCAATTATAATTGTCAAGAAACAAAGAGGGTCAGCCCTCGAAATTATTTCTCGACGTCTTCGCCTCAAATCTTCAGACGTCGAAGGGGACGAGCTGGAATTGCCCCATAAAAATGGACACACAGTTAAGTTAAATTCTGTCTCTCATATTCAACCGGACTTAAGTAACCAAGAGTTGAATGAATTCTTTCTTGATTATAATATATTTCAATAAATTCGAATATTGATTTTTCAGCTTCTTCACGAGTTTTGTATCTAATATGTCTTGTCCATTCATATTTTAGAGTTTTAAAGAAACTTTCCACGACAGCATTGTCATAGCAATTTCCTTTTCGACTCATGCTTCCAGTAATTTCATATTTATCCATCAATGTTTTAAGTTTATAGCTTTTATATTGACTCCCTTGATCTGAATGATGCATTAATCCCTTAAGAGGTTTTCTGTTTAGCAAAGCCATTTTAAGAGCGTTAACCGTGAGGTCGTCTGTAATTCTTGAATGCAAATGACTAAGGGTCGAGTAGGCCGACGGAACTTCCCCGCCAGCCTCTCACGGAACCGTACGTGAACCTCTCGATTCATACGGCTCTTACTGTTCAGTTGTCCTCAATCTCCATTTCCAATGTGCAAATAGTTCCGGTTCTCTTTTTGAAAGCGATGCCAACCATCTGGTCGTTGTAACAAATTTGCGATGCAATTTCTTGTATTTTCTCATTGCCCATTTGGCAATAGAAAACTCAAGCTGTCTTAATATCGGTTGTAATGCCGAACGGCAATACGCTCCGTAGTATTGTATCCATCCTCTTACAACAGGATTTATCATAGCCGCTAACTCCTTTATCGTGAGAGGAACTGATTTTATCAACTCCCAACTACGGATTGTATATCTTACCGCCTTTTCTGCTTTATCACTTATGGCTGGAGTAAAACCCACAAACAAATTCCCATACCTGCTCTTTACTTTGCGAGGCCGAAATGTATATCCAAGAAAATCAAATTGTGTATACATATACTCCTTCTTTCGATTTCGGTCTTTACAATACACTATTTTTGTCTTCTCTGGATGTAACTCTAATTTACATTCCTTTAACCTTCGTTTTATCTCGCCAAGAACATATACTGCCTGCCTTTTCGTCTTGCAGTGCACGACAATATCGTCTGCGTACCGTTCAAAAGGCAAGGTCGGAAACTGTTCTTTCATCCATTTGTCAAACGCATGATGCAGAAATGTGTTTGCCAATAAAGGACTGATTACTCCTCCTTGCGGAGTTCCTTTCTGTCTCTCTATTTCTTTCCCATCTTCTGTCTGACCTTTGGCCTCTAGCCATCTTCTTACATAAAGCAGTATCCATTTCTCTTCCGTGTATTTTCCAACAGCCCTCATCATCAAATCATGGTCTATTGAGTCAAAATATCCTCGTATATCCAAGTCTATGACCCAATCAAATTCCCAGCACCTCTCTCTTGCTTTACCAACTGCGTCTAAAGCAGATTTGCCTTGCCGATATCCATAGGAATCTTCCAGAAAATTGGGGTCTACCTTTGGTTCCAAAATCATCTTTGCCGCCATTTGGGCTACTCTGTCCGAAACCGTTGGTATCCCCAATGTTCTTGTTTTTCCGTCTCCTTTCGGAATATCACAAAACCGAACAGGTGGGGGAAAATAACTCCCTGATGACATTCGATTCCATATCTTATATAGATTATCTTCCAAATTCTCTCCAAATTTCTCTATAAATATTTCATCTACACCAGCCGCACCTTTATTCGCTTTTACACGTCGATAAGCCTCTGCAACTATTCCCTTTGAGATTTCAAACGACTTTGCTTTAATCTTGCATTCCTCCCATTCTCATGGTTGATACAACCTTACAACTAAACAGTACTGTCTCTTCGCTCCGCTTCCATTACAGAAGTTTCTTCGCTACTACAGACAGTTCCGCCCCTGCTTTTCACTTCGGTACTCTAACACTAATGCTACCCAATAGCACTTGTGTTTCTCCCTTTGCATTGAAAAGCAGGTTCCCACGTTCCACACTAGAGCCCGAACAGAACTCATGCCGCCTCTATGCCGGATGCCGCATGACCAGTAAGCACATTCCCGTCATACTTATCCCGAAAATCACGTCCATAT